>CAIPID010000022.1 GCA_903865015.1 uncultured beta proteobacterium
GATATTGAATGCATGGGGCTCTGCCACGATGGCGACCGCAATCGCGACGGCCGCCAGGCCAATCATGCTATGCATGAACGCCACGAGTTCCGGCATTTTGGTCATCTCGACACGTTTAGCCATGACCGTACCAATGGTGCCACCAATCAGCAGACCAAGTACCACCCAGCCCAGACCGATACCAGGGCTGACAGAATTCGCGCTGGCAAGACTGACGATCAAGGCGGCAGTGGTGAGCACGGCAATGAGCATGCCAGCCATACCAAATGCATTACCCAGACGAGACGTGGTGGGATGTGACAAGCCTTTGAGTGCCTGAATAAAGCAGACAGAAGCCACCAGATAGAGCAAGGTCACAAGATTGATCGAAATCATGCTTTGGCTCCTGCTTTGTCTGCGTTTGCTTTAGGTGCTTTTTTCTTAAACATCTCAAGCATCCTGCGCGTGACGAGAAAGCCACCAAATACATTGACAGCCGCGAGCGCGACGGCAAATACACCCATGCCGCGTGCCAATCCGCCTTCCGTTAATGCCGCAGCCAGCATGGCGCCCACAATCACGATGGCGGAAATGGCATTGGTGACCGCCATGAGCGGTGTATGCAGGGCGGGTGTGACGTTCCAGACAACGTGGTAGCCCACGTAAATAGCAAGTACAAAAATGATCAGGTTGATCAAGGTTGGGCTGATCGCATCCATTATTTGTTCCTTAAGTTTTGTCCGCCTTCGCAGATCAGGCAGGCCGTCACAATATCGTCATCGCGTGCAATCGCGAGATGGGCTTCTTTGTCGATGATGAGTTTGAGGAAATCCATCAGGTTGCGTGCATAGAGTGCCGAGGCGTCGGTTGCAACCATGCCTGGCAAGTTCGTCAGCCCGACGAGCGTCACATCGTTGACGTCAACGACCTGTCCTTTTACGGAAAGTGGGCAATTGCCCCCCCGCTCGACGGCCAGATCCACAATGACCGAGCCTGGTTTCATTGAATGAACGGTTTCGGCAGCAATCAATTGTGGGGCAGGTCGCCCAGGTATGAGTGCTGTCGTGATGACGATATCGGCTTGTTTGCAGCGTTCGGCAACTAAGGCGGCCTGACGTGTCATCCAGCTCGCAGGCATCGGGCGAGCATAGCCGCCCACGCCTTGCGCGATTTCACGCTCTTCGTCCGTTTCGAAAGGAACGTCGATGAATTTTGCACCGAGCGATTCGACTTGCTCTTTGGCTGCGGGACGTACATCCGTGGCCTCCACCACAGCTCCGAGTCTTTTTGCCGTGGCAATCGCCTGCAGTCCGGCGACACCCGTTCCCAAGACCACAACACGTGCGGCTTTAATGGTGCCCGCTGCAGTCATCATCATGGGGAACATCCGGCCGTAATACTGGCTGGCCAGCAAAACCGCTTTATAACCAGCCAGATTGGCCTGAGAAGACAAAACATCCAGACTTTGGGCTCTTGTTGTCCTGGGCGCGGCCTCAAGCGCAAAAGCGGTCAGACCCGCCGCAGCCATGGCATCGATCCCTGCAGAATCAAAAGGATCAAGCATGCCGAGCAGGCACGATCCCGCTTGCATATGTCTTAATTCCGATGCGTCCGGGGCGCGCACCTTGAGTATCAGCTCGGCCCCTAAGGCTTGCGCCGCATCGACAAGGGTTGCACCTGCCTGCTCGTAGGCTGAATTTTGGTAATGCGCATGGAGACCAGCATCGCGCTCGACCATGACCTGATGCCCCGCACTTGTATATTTCTTGACCGTTTCAGGGGTGGCGGCCACTCGGGTTTCCCCATCGCGGGTTTCGCGGGGTATACCAATGCGCATCGACGTCTCCATCATGTTTAATTGTTCTTAAGCACTGTTTTATACACCATCGGACTAGCGACTACAATTTAAGCATCATGAGTCAAAACTTACACCCCAAAAAACGCGTTGTGGTCGGTATGTCCGGCGGCGTAGATTCGTCCGTGACCGCCTGGTTGCTCAAGCAGCAGGGGTATGAGGTCGTAGGCTTATTCATGAAAAACTGGGACGACGACGATGACTCCGAATATTGTTCAACCCGTCAGGATTGGCTTGATGCGGCAAGTGTCGCAGACGTAGTCGGTGTAGATATCGAGGCTGTCAATTTCGCAGCTGAATACAAAGACCGCGTATTTGCAGATTTTTTACGCGAATATTCAGCAGGCCGCACGCCTAATC
>CAIPID010000023.1 GCA_903865015.1 uncultured beta proteobacterium
AATCCCGTTCGTCAAGATGTCGCAACGTTGCCTGCTCCATCAGTCAGATTCGCGGCCAGAAATGGTCCGTTGCGTTTGCTGATTGTTGGCGGAAGTCTTGGCGCACAAGCCTTGAATTCTATTTTGCCTAAAGCCTTGGCGCTGATTGAGCCCGACAAGCGACCACAAGTCGTGCATCAGGCAGGCGCCCAACATATCGAGGGTCTTGTTGACTCGTACGGTCAGGCAAATATTCAGGCAGAGTGCTTGCCCTTCATCGAAGACATGGCGCATGAGTTGGGACAAGCTGACCTTTTAATTTGCCGTGCAGGCGCGATGACGGTTGCGGAAGTTTCTGCTGCCGGGGTGGCTGCGCTTTTTGTACCATTTCCTTCCGCGGTGGATGATCATCAGACTGCAAACGCAAAATTTTTAAGCGACGATTCCGCGGCATGGTTGCAGCAGCAGCGGGACTTAACGCCTGAGTGGCTGGCGCACTGGATCGAAACAAGAACGCGCGATGAGTTATGCGCAGTCGCTACGCGGGCACGCACGCATGCTCAACCAGCGTCGGCGCAACGGATTGCTGCTATTTGTGAAGAATTGGCTGGGGTAGGTGCATGAAACATCGTATAGAACACATACACTTCGTTGGTATCGGTGGCTCCGGGATGAGTGGTATTGCCGAAGTGATGCTGAATCTTGGATACCGGATTTCTGGCTCCGATCTGGCTGAGTCCGCCGTGACAAAACGTCTCGCCTCCCTTGGTGCAAAGATCACACTGGGGCACAGTGCCGAAAATGTATCGGGTGCGCATGCGATCGTAACCTCTACCGCTGTCGCGAATAATAATCCCGAAGTGATCGCAGCACGTCAGGCAAGAATACCGGTTGTGCCCAGAGCAGTCATGCTCGCAGAACTGATGCGACTTAAGCGCGGTGTTGCCGTCGCGGGTACGCACGGCAAGACAACGACCACGAGTCTGGTGGCTAGTGTGTTGGCCGCAGGCGGGCTGGATCCTACCTTTGTGATTGGCGGGCGCCTGAATTCAGCTGGTGCAAACGCGCGTCTTGGTCAAGGTGACTTTATCGTTGTTGAGGCCGATGAGTCAGACGCCTCCTTTTTGAATCTGTTGCCGGTGATGGCGATCATCACCAATATAGATGCTGACCACATGGACACGTATGGCCATGACGTTGCAAAACTTAAAAGCGCATTTGTCGAGTTTACGCAGCGGTTGCCTTTTTACGGTAGTGCGATTCTGTGTGCCGATGATGCGAATGTCCGCGAAATTATGCCTTTTATTTCAAGACCCATCACGACCTATGGCTTGAGTGATGATGCGCAGATATGCGCTAAAAATCTAGTCGCGAACGGAACGCGCATGAATTTTGATGTTGAGCGTAAAACACGTGATGAGGTTCTTCCTGTCTTACATGTCACCTTGAATTTGCCTGGTCGTCATAATGTGCTGAATGCCTTGGCAGCGATTGCCGTGGCAACAGAGTTGGGCGTGCAAGACGACGCAATTTGTCAGGCATTGGCTGATTTTCGCGGTGTTGGGCGCAGATTTACGCAAGTGGGAAATTTTCCCGCGACAACGGGCGGCTTTTTTACTGTCATCGATGATTACGGACACCAACCGGTTGAGATGGCTGCGACACTGGCTGCCGCAAGAGGTGCATGGCCGGATCGACGAATTGTTCTGGCATTCCAGCCCCATCGCTATACGCGCACGCGTGATTGTTTTGAGGATTTTGTGCAGGTGCTCAGTCGAGCAGATGCCGTATTGTTGACCGAAGTCTATGCCGCGGGCGAGCCCGCCCTGGTGGCCGCCGATGGTCGGGCACTTGCGCGTGGTGTGCGTGTCGCTGGAAAAGTTGAGCCGTTGTTCGTTGAGGATGTGGCGAACATGCCGCAGGAAATTTTGAATTTCGCACGTAATGGTGATGTGGTGATTGTGATGGGTGCTGGATCGATCAGCAAAGTTCCAGGTCAGCTAGGAGAGCCGCTATGAGCAAATCATTTGGAAAGGTCGGCGTCTTGTACGGCGGTAAATCTGCAGAGCGTGACGTTTCCCTCATGTCTGGTGTCGGCGTGCATCAGGCACTGCTCAGTCAGGGCGTGGATGCGCATTTGTTTGACACCGGGCTCAGGACGATTGCAGAGTTGGCGGCCGAAAAATTTGATCGTGTGTTCATCGCCTTGCATGGCCGTTATGGCGAGGATGGCACGCTCCAGGGCGCATTGGAATTGTTGGGCATACCTTATACCGGCAGCGGCACGATGGCATCGAGTCTGGCAATGGATAAGATCATGACTAAGCGCGTGCTGATTGAGGCAGGTTTGCCTACGCCTGGTTTCGTTGTGCTCAAAAATGAGTCCGAGCTTGAAAACTGCGTGACTAAACTTGGCCTTCCTCTCATTATGAAAGCTCCGCAGGAAGGTTCAACACTTGGTATTGTCAAAGCGTCAACACGTGACGAAGTGCCGGGTGCCTATCGTGAATCCGCAAAGTTTGATGACGTCGTGCTCGCCGAACAATTTATTACTGGACGTGAGTTAACGGTCGCGATTTTAGGTAAGGGGGGTTCTGCCCATGCCTTACCCTTGATTGAAATCGTCGCGCCCCAGGGCAACTACGATTATGAACACAAGTATTTTTCTGATGACACGCAATATCTATGTCCAGCGCCAGTCTCGGATGAGGCTGCAAAACGTATTGCTGAGATTTGTGTGCGGGCGTATCAAACCCTGGGCTGTGAAGGCTGGGGGCGTGCGGACGTGATGCTTGATGCCGAGGGACGTGCCTGGCTGCTCGAAGTCAACACCTCGCCCGGTATGACGGGTCATTCTCTTGTGCCAATGGCGGCGAAAGCCGTTGGGATGAGTTATCCCGAACTGTGTATGCATATCCTTATGGATGCGCGCTGCAAAGTCGGCCATCAACCCATGAAACAAAGTTAATCGGAGCCGTTTGTGTGGAACGAAGCCCGTACGATCAATCGCTTGGCCAATACGCTTGCCGTGTTGGCCGTGCTGGCTATGCTGGCGGGCGGGGTCTATTGGTTCATCCAGCGGCCTATGTTCATGCTCAAAGTGGTCGAAATCGAACCGGCGCCCAATTCGACCTTGCACTATGTTTCTCCCGAAACGGTTCGCCTCGCGATCGCAGGCAAGCTGACGGGGAATTTCTTTACGATGAAACTCGCGCAGGCGCAGGAAGTATTCGCAGAAACTCCTTGGGTGCGCAGCGCGATGGTACGCAGGATCTGGCCCAATACCATTCGCGTCACAATCGAAGAACAGCAACCGTTGGCTGTCTGGAACGAAAACCAGATGATCAACACCTGGGGACAGGTATTTACCGCCAATCAGGGCGAGCTGGACGACGATGTGGATCTGCCCCAGTTCGAGGGGCCCGAAGGTACAGAAAATCTAGTCGTACGCAGCTATGCGGAACTCGAGAGGTGGTTTGCGCCTCTGGATGTAACCGTACGCAGTCTTGCTTTAAGCGAGCGTTATGCATGGAAGGTCAGATTGTCCAACGGCATGTCGCTCGAGCTTGGCCGCGATCCTGGCGCGGATGCGCCGGATTTGCAACAAGGTATTCAAGGCACCTTGCCATTCGCCGCCCGTATCCAGCGATTTGTGCAGGCCTGGCCCGTAGTGAATCAACGCATTGGGGGGCGCAAAGTCATCGATGCGGACCTGCGCTATCCCACCGGCTTTGCTCTGACGCTTGCCGCTTTACCCGAACCTACTCAACTGAAAAAGAAACGATAACGCCATGACACGTGACATCAAGGATCTCATCGTCGCCCTCGATATAGGCACCAGCAAAGTCGTTGCTGTGGTGGCCGAAATATTGCCTGAGGGACGTTTTGAAGTGCTTGGTTTAGGCCAGCACGAATCGCGCGGCATGCGCAAAGGTGTCGTGGTCAACATCGAGACGACCGTTAATTCGATCCAGCGCGCGCTTGAGGAGGCCGAATTGATGGCGGATTGTAAAATCCGTGATGTCTACACGGGTATCGCAGGCAATCACATTCGAAGTTTCAACTCGAGTGGGATGGTGGCGGTTAAAGATAAGGAAGTCACAGCCGCTGATGTCGCACGCGTCATCGAAACAGCGAAAGCAGTCAATATCCCGACAGATCAACAGGTATTGCATGTCCTGACGCAAGAATTCATTGTCGATGGTCAGGAGGATATCCGCGAGCCGATCGGGATGAGCGGTTTGCGTCTGGAAGTCAAAGTCCACATCGTGACCGGTGCCGTGAGTGCTGCTCAGAACATCGTCAAATGCGTACGTCGTTGCGGCCTTGAAGTACAGGATCTGATTTTGCAGCCTCTGGCTTCGAGCCTTGCGTGCCTGACGCCTGATGAGAAAGAGCTCGGGGTTGTATTGGTTGATATTGGCGGCGGCACAACAGATGTTGCTATTTATACTGGTGGTGCGATCCGCCACACCGCTGTATTGCCGATCGCGGGTGATCAGATCACAAGTGATATCGCTGCGATGTTGCGCACGCCCACCCCCGATGCTGAAGACATCAAACTGCGCTTTGGTGTGGCCAAGCAAGTCCTTGCCAGTCCAGATGATAGTGTTGAGGTGCCTGGTCTTGGCGATCGTGGACCACGGCAGGTTAAGCGTCAGGCTTTAGGTGCTGTGATTGAGCCGCGTGTCGAAGAATTGTTCGGTCTGGTGCAGCAGGTCATTCGTGATTCTGGTTATGAGGATTTATTGTCTTCCGGTGTGGTGCTGACTGGGGGTACATCCCTATTACCAGGCATGGTTGAATTAGCGGAAGATGTGTTCTTGAAGCCTGTTCGTGTTGCCGTGCCCGATTACGACGGTAGTTTGTCGGATGTGATGAGAAACCCGCGTTTTTCAACCGTGATGGGTTTGCTTGGCGAGGCTCGTATGCAACGATTGCGTGGTCGCAAAGTGTCTCAGCAGTCGGGTAGTTTTAAAGGGGTGATGGCAAAAATGAAAGAGTGGTTTATGCATTGATGTAGTATGAAGAATTAGCGCTTTTTAGCGCTATACAGGTGGGCGAGTTCATCCTGAACGGACCGGTCTGTCAGAGAGGCGTTTCAAACCCGATGCGGACACCGTCGGCGCCGAGTTTGAAACGATTTCTAAAAGTAGTTGGGGATTTTTAGAATCGTTAATAAATTAAGACTTGAGGGAGTCAATCATGATGTTTGAAATGTTGGATACCGTTAACAAAGGTACCGTCATCAAAGTAGTCGGTGTCGGTGGCGCTGGCGGCAACGCTGTGTCACACATGATCCGTTCGGGCGTGCAAGGCGTGGATTTCATTTGCTGCAATACCGATGCCCAGGCATTGGCCGCAACCAATGCGCCTGTTCAGATCCGTTTGGGTCGCACCGGTTTGGGCGCAGGCGCCAAGCCCGATCAGGGTCGTGCATGCGCTGAGCTCGCGCGCGAAGAAATTCGTGCCGCACTCAATGGCGCCAATATGGTGTTTATTACTGCAGGTATGGGTGGCGGTACAGGCACAGGTGCCGGTCCAGTTGTGGCAGAAGTCGCAAAAGAACTAGGTATTCTGACCGTTGGTGTTGTCACCAAACCTTTTACATTCGAAGGCAATAAGCGCCTGAAAATGTCAGAAGACGGCATTAGTGAGCTATCCAAGCATGTTCATTCACTGATCGTTGTGTTGAACGAAAACCTCTACGACCTGATGGATGAGGATGCTACGCAGGCGGATTGCTTCAAGGCTGCCGATGATGTCCTGCACAACGCTTGTGCAGGTATCGCTGAGATCATCAATGTCGAAGGTAACGTGAACGTAGACTTCGAAGACGTGAAAACAATCATGGGCGAGCAGGGTCAGGCCATGATGGG
>CAIPID010000024.1 GCA_903865015.1 uncultured beta proteobacterium
GAGTGACGCGAGCTTATCCGCACGTCGGGCTGCAACGATGACGTGCGCACCTGCGCGAGCAAGGGTCTTGGCCATATGGCGTCCAATGCCACTGGATGCGCCTGTCATGAGCGCGACATGCCCGACTAGACTAAACATCGATAATTGTTGTGTCAGGCTTGATTGCTCTGGTTCGCTCATTGCACATTCTCCGCAGCAGTCACAATTTTGCGCGCCATGCTCCAGCGATGGACTTCGCTTGGACCGTCATAGATCCTGAATGCACGCATATCCATAAATATCCGCATCACTATTGTTTCACCTGTCACGCCCTGACCACCGAGGATCTGCACGCAGCGATCCACGACTCGCCATTCAGCTTCGGAGCAGGTCACTTTTGCACGGCTCGATTCAAAATTACCTGAATGCCCTTGATCAAGTATCCACGCTGTATGCCAAATATGCAGCCGCGCTGTGGTGATATCCATATCGTTATCTGCGAGCATAAAGCCCACGCCTTCGTGCTTGGCTAGAACGCGTTTAAATGCCTCGCGCTTACTGGCATAGGCTGTTGCAATATCATGTGCACGACGTGCCTGGCCTAGCCAGCGCATACAGTGTGTCAGTCGGGCGGGAGCAAGACGCACCTGGGCATATTTAAAGCCGCGCCCGATTTCACCCAGGACATCCGTCGCAGGAATGCGTACGTTTGTAAATTCCATCACGCAATGGCCACCGGTAAAGCAGCTATCCATCGCATCCATCTGGCGCACGACTTTGATGCCCTCGCGATCCATGTCGCTCAGAAACATTGTTGCGGAGCCATCTTCCATTTTTGCCATGATGATGACGTAGCTCGCACCATCCGCACCGGTAATGAACCATTTGGTGCCATTGATAACGTATTCGTCGCCATCACGCACGGCGGTCGTGAGCATCATCGAGGGGTCAGCACCCGCACCGGGATCGGGTTCTGTCATGGCAAAACACGACCGTGTCAAACCCTGAACCTGTGGTCTTAACCAACGTTCTTTTTGTTCATGCGTCGCGACCATTTCCATCAAATGGATATTGCCTTCGTCGGGGGCATGGATATTCATCGCTGTCGGGCCGAGCGTCGAATAGCCAGCCTCTTCGAACACAATCGCTTTATCAATGTGCGACAAACCTAAGCCACCCATCTCGACTGAAGCATGTGGTGTCAACAGACCTGCCTCGCGAGCGAGCCCGACAAGTTCCTGACGAAGCTCTTCGGTCGGACCATGCGAGGTCACGCGAGGGTCTTTTTCCAGTGGAATGATCTTTTCCGCAATAAAGCGACGAGTACGCTCTTGTAATTCTTTTTGACGTGCTGTTAGGGCGAAATCCATATTGCCTCTTTTTTTGTTTCAACGGATGATGAATACGTAGCTTGTGATCAATTGTATGATCAGTAGATAAATTAATTGTCTTCTTTATTTTAGCGATTTGGCGGCAATCTATCTCATGCGCAATATTGTTCATCCAGGAACCCCCAATCCAATGCAAATTCAGGCGCTGGCTGGACAGGCTGCGACTGCAAGCGTCATGCTTAAACCAGGCCAGTCCCTTTTGCGGGCCTTGGTGGATGCCTTAGCTCCGTTCGATACAAAAAGTGCCGTCCTGCGCTTTAAAAATGGTGCTTTTGAGCCATTTTGCTATGTCATGCCGGCGCTGTCTAAAAGTCCGGATCACTCGGTGTACTTCAGTGACCGCTACGATGTCACAGGCAAAGTTTCACTTGAGACCGCCTCTGTGACTTATGGGGTCAGGCAGGGTCAGCCTTGGCTGCATTGCCACGCAGTGTGGGTGGAACCAGATGGCACCAGACGCTGCGGTCATTTGCTGCCTGATCATATTCAGGTGTCAGAGCCGATCGAGGCGACAGTTGCAGTTTTGCGCGATGTTGCCTTTAGTGTTGAGCCTGATACGGAAACGAATTTTTCCTTGTTTATCCCCATCGTCACACCGTGCTCTGGACGCAGTGACTTCACCGAGCTCAGTGATGCAAACCAATCGGTATATGCAATCAGATTGTCGCCAAACACTGACGTATGTGAATCACTCGAAAAGTTTTGTCAGGCAAACCAAATTAGTCGTGCAACGATCTTGGGTGGGGTAGGAAGCACAGTGGGTGCCGTATTTGATGATGGCCGTATAGTTGAGCCGTTTGTGACTGAAATGCTGATCAGAAACGGGCTCATTCACACCGATGCGGATCATCAGCTAATCGCCGAAATCGATATCAGCATGGTTGATTATCTCGGTGGCATCTCGGAAGGTCGACTCAAGCGTGGAGAAAATCCGGTTCTCGTCACGTTTGAGCTGGTCTTGTCGGTCGATGCATGAGTCAGTCCTGCAACTTGATATAGGCAGTTGAGACGGACTATTTTTGTTCTTTATCTACATAGAGTTGTGTCACGTAGGATTTATTGTGTGGTCCACCATCCACGATTAACGATGCACCATTGACATAGCCTGAGCGAGGAGATGCCAGGAAAATCACCACATTACCAATATCCGCAGGAACCCCCCAGGTTTGCCCTTGAGCTACGGATACGGACTCAAGCCCTTCGCGCTTGGTAATCGCTGATTGCTGATCCCACTTTCCTTCTGCCGCCTGACTTTCCCAGAGCCGCATCCGTTCTTCTGATTTAACGACTCCCGGAATCACGCAATTCACGCGAATGCCAAATTCGGCTAATTCAGTCGCCAGATCAATCGAAAATCTCACCTCAGCCGCTTTGGCTGGCCCCGTACAGCTCGATCCAGGTGGAAAGTTACCCCTGATGGCGGTTCGACCTGAAATATTAATAATCGATGGATAGGCCGATGCTTTAAGTAAAGGCAATGCACGCTGTGATACGCGGAACTGCGCAAAAAAATTCATCGCCATACCGTCTTGCAACTCATCGTCGGTGACTTCAGCAAATGGTTTGTAAATCCCTGTTCCTGCATTATTGACGAGGATATCCAATTTGCCGTATTTTTGATCGATGTGGGCGATCAAGGCATCGATATCCTCAAGTTTTGTGATGTCGCAACGCACAGCCTCGATACTGCCACCTAGTTCGGGTTGTATCTGCGTTTGAATCATTTTGACCGCTTGCTCTAACTTGTCTGGTCTGCGTGCACAAATGATGATGTTCGCACCCTCAGCGGCAAAGGCTTGCGCGGTGGCCAGACCAATACCTTCACTGCCGCCAGTTACACAGACTACATAACCTTGTAAATCTAAATTCATTGTTGCGCCTTGATGTTCAGCTTTTTAATGATCTCTGCAAACCGCTTGATCTCAGCCTGAAAAAATGTGTTGAGCTCTTCAGGAGTCGAGTATGAAACTTCGGCCCCCTGTGTTGCCATGCTCGCTTTCACATCATCGCGTGCGAGCGCAACTTTTGCCGCTTGATTCAGTTTTGTGATGGTTTCCTTTGGCGTACCTGCACGTGCAAAAAGTGCATACCACTGCGAGAACTCGATATCCTTGAAACCCGCTTCGGTCATGGTCGGAACATTTGGCATGGAGGGCTGCCTGTTTTTACTGGCGACAGCGAGTACTTTGACTTTACCTGCCGTGTAAAGTGGTGCGGCAGAGGCTATGCCAATAAATGCCATGGCTACTTGACCGCCTGCGGCATCTGCAACAGCAGGTGCGTCGCCTTTGTATGGTGCGTGAACGACATCCAGACCGGAGGCTGCTTTAAAGGCCTCACCCGCCAGATGGCCTGTACCGCCAATACCACTACTGCCGAAGGCGAGCTTGCCGGGATTTTTTTTGCCATAGGCAATGAGTTCAGCGATCGTGTTGATCCCGAGTTTAGGATCAATAGCCAAAACAATCGGTACTGAACCAATCATGCTCACAGGCGCAAAATCGGCAGAAGGGTCATACGGCATGTTCTGATAAAGGCTTGGATTCGTGCCGTGAGTTGCGCTATTGCCCATGAGCAGCGTGTAGCCATCTGGTGCTGATTTCGCTACAAAACTAGCGCCAACAATGCCGTTGGCGCCTGTTTTATTGTCGACCACGATACTGACTTTAAGCTCTGTACCCATGTGTTGAGCCATTAGCCGCGTTAAATAATCGTTTGCACCGCCCGCGGCAAAAGGAGCCACAGACTGAATGGCGTGATCCGGGTAAGCTGCTGCTGCGACGTGAGTCCAGGTGCTTATAGAAATGACTATCCCAAATCTCAGGCATTGCATGACCTTGCGACCATGCCTCTTTAACAAGGCAATTTTTTGCATATCTGTCTCCATCCCTATTAGGGAATTTTTTCGTACGAATTATTTTTTCGTATCAAGTTGAGTTTTATTATTTTGATGTCATGACATCATTTTTCTTAAGTTTACGCAGATATCCGTGCCCAGGTCACGTTGTTATTCAAAAACCGATATGATTTTGAACGGTAGATTAAATATTCTCCGGCAGAGCTGACCTAAGGTCTGCGATGTACTAGGATGTATCCGTTTATTAATCAAAAGGAATGATTGTGCAGAGCAACAATACTCAGACCCCTCAGTTGATGACGACCGTGAGTGACGGTGTTTTGGTCCTGACAATCAACAGGCCTGAGCGTCGTAATGCGATGAGCCCGGAAATATATTCCGCGATGCTTGATACGCTCACACGCGCGATTGATGATAAAGATATCGGATCA
>CAIPID010000025.1 GCA_903865015.1 uncultured beta proteobacterium
ATCCTGAGAAAATCCAGGCACGTACCCTGAAAGATTTTATTACGATGTCTAAAGCCCAACCCAAAGGTCTGGCATATGCCTCCTCAGGCAATGGCTCGACCGGTCATATCGCAGCAGAATTGTTCAGTAACGCGGCCGGTGCCTCCTACCTGCACATACCCTACAAGGGAAATGCGCAAGCGATGGTGGATGTGATGGGTGGTCAAGTCCCTTTCATGTTTGATCAGGTCAGCACCTCGGCTCAATATGCCTTGAATGGCAAGCTGTTTGCACTCGGCGTGACAAGTAAAACCCGCTCACCGATTTTGCCAAATGTGCCGACACTGGACGAGTCGGGACTCAAAGGCTTTGAAGACTCGACCTTTAATGGGTTGTTTGCTCCCGCAGGCACGCCACCACAAATCGTGAACAAGCTGCATCAGGAGGTCAGCAAAATCCTGAAGTCGCAAACGCTGGTCAACATGTTCGCAGAAAAAGGAGTTGAACTCGTATCGAGCCCGACTCCTCAGGACTTTGGTATTTATATCGCCAATCAGCGTGAGCGTTATCAAGAGCTCGCGCGGACTGCGAATATTACGGCCGACTGATTCAGAATCAACGATGGTCGTGCGAATGGATTTCTAAAGCTTCAAGAAAGCGTGAAACCATATTGTACGCACCGACCGTCGCGGTGAGCTCAACCAGCAGGCGACTGGAAAACTGCTCTTTGACTGCAGCAAAGACCTCGGCAGGCACCTGGATGTTTTTAGTCATGGCATCGCAATATGCGAGCGCTGCGCGCTGGGTGGCATCAAACTTGGTTGAGCTTTCCCAATGATTGAGGTCATCGAGTTGCGCCTGGGTGATGCCTTCTTTAAGGGCGATCGGCGCATGTTGCTCGGCCTCATAAGGGGCACCATTAATCACAGCGACACGCATGATCACGAGCTCGCGTAACGAACCTGGCAGTGTGCTCTGCTGGCGAACCGCAGTCAGGTAATTCAACCATCCGCTCGCAATCGGTGGGCTATTGAGCAGCATCTGGTAGAGGTGCAGCACCGAGCCGCGCTCGGCCACAATACGATCAACGATTGGTTTGGCTTCTGGGTTGGTTAAGTCTGCGTAAGGAATGCGGGCCATGTTTTTTTGTCTCGTGAGTTGGGTAAATAGCAAGTTTACCTAGAAAATGTCAGCGATCAGATAACTTATCAGTCGATATAATTGCGGATCACTGCGGCATCGTCGAGCTTGCCCAGACCGTGCCCACTGGCCTCAATAAACTGCAGGAATGCGGCATGCGCCATTGAGGCGGCAAAAGAGGACTCGCGTGCAGAATCCAGCACTAGTCCCATATCTTTAACAAAGATATCGACCGCAGAGGTCACGTTATCAAAAGAATCCGTGATCATGCGTGTACCGCGATCACCCAGCATCCAGCTCGACGCGGCACCGCTTTTAAGGATCTCTAAGGTTGTGTCCAGAGGCAAACCACTTTTTTTAGCCATGGCGAGCGCTTCGGCCGCGGCGGCAATATGCACACCACATAACAACTGG
>CAIPID010000026.1 GCA_903865015.1 uncultured beta proteobacterium
AAAATTTCCGCTGAGGCCGCCGAGGCTGCGCTGGCCAATGTGCATGGTGCCAAGGAACTGGCTGAGCTGAAAGACTGTGATCTTGTGATCGAGGCGATCGTTGAGCGTCTGGATATCAAGCAAAAGTTTTTTAAAGACCTCGAGGCGATTGTTTCGGAAGACTGCATCTTGGTGTCCAACACCTCCTCGTTGTCCATTACCTCGATCGCAGCGGCTTGCGCGCATCCCGAGCGCGTAGCGGGTTATCACTTTTTCAATCCCGTGCCATTGATGAAAGTGGTCGAAGTCATTGATGGCTTGAAGAGCGATCGACAAGTCGGTGATGCACTGATGGCCTTGTCGACCAAAATGGGTCATACCGCTGTGCGTTGTAAAGACATGCCTGGATTTATCGTGAACCACGCTGGCCGTGGCATGAACACCGAAGGCTTGCGTATTGCACAAGAAGGCGTGACCTCCTTTCCAACCATTGATGCCATCATGCGCGAGCAGGCTGGATTCAAAATGGGACCTTTTGAGTTGATGGACCTCACCGGTCTTGATGTCTCGCACGCAGTGATGGAGTCGATCTATCGCCAGTTCTTTGATGAGCCTCGTTTCAAACCCTCGCCGATCGGAACCATCCGTGTGGCCGGTGGGATTTATGGCCGTAAAACACAGGCAGGCTTTTACGACTACGAAGATGGTCAGAAAAAAGTTGTGATTGAGCCTCCCGCACCGGAACAGCAATCCGTTCCCAAGGTCTGGGTGAGCCACGCGCATGAACTGGGTCATGCCCGTGCGGTGAATTTATTGCGTAGTTTGGGTGCGACACTGGAAACAGGCAGCACACCATCCTTTGATAGCTTGCTGGTTGTGACCCCTTACGGTCAGGATGTTTCGACGGCTGTGGTGGAGCAGGGGCTAGATGCTGCGCGTACGGTTGGTTTGGATACCTTGAATGATTTTGAAGGTTCGCGTCGTCGCACGCTGATGGTGTCACCTGCAACTGCCCCAGCCTGGCGCACGACAGCACATGCCTTATTCGGTAGTGACAATGTGCGTGTCAGTGTGATCGAGGACTCGGCGGGTTTTGTTGCTCAGAGAATTACCGCCATGATTGTGAATATCGCCTGCGATATCGCGCAGCAAGCGATTGCTACACCTCAGGACATTGATCGCGCAGTCTCACTGGGCCTGGGTTATCCAAAAGGCCCCTTGGCTTTGGGCGATGCACTGGGTGCACGTCAAATCCTTGAAATTTTGAAAAATATGCAGCAGGTCACCGGTGACCCACGCTATCGCCCAAGCCTGTGGCTGCAACGTCGTGTGCAATTAGGGATGTCGTTGTTAGCGACGCACTCTGCGTAATCAGTTGTACATAAAAAAAACCGGTGACTGCTGGCATGCAGTGACCGGTTTTTTTATGAGGCCGTTTAAGGCTCTCGAACTTCGGGATTTATTTTGCTGGCGCTGCCGCAGGAGCGGGCTCTGCAGGCTCGTCAAACTTGGCACCGGAGTTGTTGGTCATATAGACCACAGCGCGTGTAACTTCAAAGTCATCCAGAGCAGGGTTGCCGCCTTTTGCTGGCATGACGCCAACGCCGTTTTTACCTTTGATTGCGTTGGAGACCATGGTGTTTAAACCGGTCTTGATCGGACCAGCCCAGCTAGCCGTATCGCCGAATTTTGGTGCGCCAGCTACGCCCGCCGCATGGCAGCCAGAGCAAACGGCTTTGTAGACTTGTTCGCCTGTTTTGAATACTTTGGGGCCGCTGGCATCAACGAGCTCAAGATGTGCAACTGGCGCAATGCGCTTGGCAGTTGCCTCGGGACCGAGAGTGTCTGAGCCTGCACCGACCTGGTTGCCTGCTGCGACCAGATTGACCAGAAGAATAATGATCAGGATCGGCACGACAAACGACAACACGATCGTAACGATCAGCTGTTTAGGCGTTTTAATCGGCGAGTGATGCTCTTCAGTATGTGATTCTTGATGTTGCTGTGTATTGCTCATGACCAAATCCTGTCAGTTTGTTGACGGTTTTTCTTACAAACCGGGAGATTATAGCGGGATAAGGCGATATCGTTTGGGCTTCTTCGGACTTGAGGCCGCAAGTTTTAGTCTGCCGCTATAATTGAATGCTTGGCGCCCGTAGTTCAATGGATAGAATTAGAGTTTCCGAAGCTCTCGATACAGGTTCGATTCCTGTCGGACGCACCAAATCAAGATCGATTTTGTTACGTTTTTCGCTTAGTTTTTGCTCATTGCAGGTGCTTTGAGTGCCAGGTGAAAGCGTTCAACATAGTCGTCAAAACTCTCCGTATCGCTTGATTCCAGGCGTTTTTGTTCCAAAATCGATGTTTTTGCCTGACTTACAGCCAGTGCCGTCTCGCCGGCTGTAAGGCCTTGACGCCGTAATCGCTCAGCGTGATGCGCGCTGAGTCCTAATGCGTAGTCATGGAAAGACAATTTCTGTGTTTGTAGCGTACGAAGTACTTTCGCAGACGGCGTCAACTCAGGATTGTGGACTTTTTCACGCTGTGCCTGGATTGCTTGCACGTAGGATGTGTCATTCAGACTATCCGCTAGGACCACAGCACACGAGGCGATACCCTCCCAAAGTTTGTCAGCCCAGTCTTGTAAGCCGATGTCTTGGCCTTTTTGCTTGAGCATCAGGCCTGGCTCGCGTCCCTGTTTGACTACGAGCGAGAAATTGGCCGCGCTTTCAGGGCAAAAACCGCTATCTGAAAAATCTGGACTGTCTTGCAAGGCGCAAAATAATAAAAAGGCGTCGACGAATTTTGCAGTTTGAGCCGAAATCCCCGTGGGCTCAGTCGGATCAATATCCAGGCAACGCACTTCGATGTATTGCACACCGCGATCGGCGAGCGCAGTGATCGGACGCTCACAAGGGCCGGTGGTGCGTTTGGGGCGGATACTGGAGTAAAACTCGTTTTCAATCTGCAGGGTATTGGTGTTTAGCTGTATCCATTGACCATCCCGGTGTGTACCGATTTTTTCGTATGCGGGCCAGGGGGTGGTAACCGCATCATATATACGCTGCAAAAAAGTATTGAGATCGTTGTAGCAGGGCTTGAGACCTGATTGCGCTTTGTTTTGATAGCCCAGGTCACTCATGCGCAGGCTCGTCGCATATGGCAGATACATGGTCTGCGGATCCAATTCGAGCAGGTTGCCAGTATGGCCGCGCAAAAAATCACGCGATAGCGCAGGCGAGGCGCCAAAGAGGTACATGAGTAGCCAGCTGTAGCGGGTGAAATTACGAATCAGTGCGATATATCCAGCCGATCTGCGGTCCTGTGCGCTCGCCTCAGGCCTGTCGAGCATATCCCAGAGTGACTCGTCAAAGGAAAAGTTGTAATGCAGGCCTGCGATGCATTGCATGGTTTTGCCATAGCGCTCGGCAAGCCCTCGGCGATAGATGTGTTTGATCATCCCGGTGTTGGAGGTGCCATACCAGGCGATCGGGATGTCTTGTTCAGCTGGCAAGTGTGCTGGCATGGAGTGATTCCACATCAGTTCGTTATCCAGGGTTGTCGAGACAACGCGTTGAATTTCGTTGATTTCAGCGATCAGGCTGTCCACGCGGGTGTGGGTGCCTGTGATGAGCTCGAGCAAAGCCTCTGAGTAGTCGGTCGTAATTCGCGGGTGTGTGAGGGCCGACCCGAGTGCTTGAGGGTGAGGATGCGTGGACAGTAACCCCGTCAAGTCGACACGCAATCCTTCTTTTTCGATGCCGCGCAGCGAGTGGCTGAGTACCTCAGGGCGAACTGTTAGGCGTGCGAGTCGTTTGGACAGCGTGTCAGTCACAGAGAATCCTTTCATTCATCAATCGCGTTCATTTTAAAGGATGCGCGCAGGTCGGTGTAAAACAGGGGACAGATACAGTTGTAACGAATTTGAACGACAATATGATGAATGTCCTGGTTTGAAGGGTGGGGTTTCTGGTGGGAAAGCGTTTAGGTTTCTGGCTATTGGGTCTTGTTTTAGCTTTATTGCTAGGGTGTAGCCCTGAATTCAACTGGCGCGAGATGGGCGTGGCCGAGGATCGAGCGATTTTGGCTTTCCCAGCCAAAGTGCAGACTGAGCAGCGGCCAATCCAGATTGACGGTCAGACACTGGCGTTTTCTCTATCTGCCGCCAATGTCGGCCCTGCGGTGTTTGCGGTCGGGTTTGCCGCGCTGCCCGAGGATATGAGCGAGTCTGCGCAACAGTCCCTTAAACGTGCGCTATTGACCTCACTATTTGCTGCGAGTGGACAAGCACCTACCCAGGCCGCCCTGGATGGTCAGCTTTTTGAACTGGAAACGCTGGTTGCCAAACAGCCTTCTTTGCTCATAGCCCGGGTGTTGATCCATCGTGGCATGCTGATGCAGGTGGTTGCCTCAGGACCAACACAAGCTTTGCCGCGCGAACAAGCGCTTGAGTTTATGCGGTCACTGGCTCTGAAATAAGCGAGTAGTCTGTTTGGGTAGAGGTATTTTCGCTCGACTCTTGATTGCCTGTGTGGAGTAAGCCTAAGCGCACAGCTTTGACAACGCCGGCCTGTCGGCCATAGACATTGAGTTTGCGGCAGGCATTGCGCAGATGAAAGTTAACGGTGCGTTCGCTCAGACCCAGAATAGAGGCGGTTTCCCAGCTAGTTTTGCCAAGCGACACCCACTCCAGGCATTGCAGCTCTCGCCCGGATAGTGGTGTTTTTGTCATGGATGAATTTCCCTGTGCACAAGCTCAATCAAGCCTTGCAGTGTGCTCGCTTATGGAGCATTTGGAAATTCGCAGAATCCCTGTGTTTTACAGTGTTTTACAAATTAAATGCTTAGAAATTCTTGGGGTGGTCATGTCCTCGCGCATCATGACTCCTCAAGCAGGGGATGCAATGTTAAACTTTTGCTTCAGTTGGCGCCGATTTGCCTGATCCGCTTGCGGGCGCCTCATAAATCCAGCTAAAGAAGGTCTGTATGACTGCTTCGTCCGAATCTCTGGGCGCCAATTTGCCCGAACGCAATAGCCATAATCAGCCCGCCGGCTCGGTGGGTGTTGTGCATACCCAGTTCATGCAATTCAATGAGCCGCTCGCTTTGGCCAGTGGTCACACGCTCAATGCCTATGAACTTGCGATCGAAACCTATGGCACGCTAAACGCGGATGCGAGCAATGCCGTGCTAATTTGCCATGCGCTGAACGCATCGCACCACGTAGCGGGTATCGCAGCTGATAATCCTGAGGATATTGGCTGGTGGGACAACATGGTTGGGCCTGGTAAGCCGGTTGATACGAATGTTTTTTTTGTGATTGGGATTAATAATCTCGGATCCTGTTTCGGTTCGACCGGACCCGCCTCGATCTCACCGGAAACGGGCAAGCCCTGGGGGGCCGCGTTTCCGGTGTTGACGGTTGAGGACTGGGTGCAGGCCCAGGCACGGGTGGCGGATCGTCTCGGCATCAAGCGCCTGGCTGCAATCATGGGGGGCTCTCTGGGTGGGATGCAGGCCATGAGCTGGGCGATTACTTTGCCGCATCGTGTTGCACATTGTGTAGTGATCGCCAGCACAGCAAGGTTGTCTGCGCAGAATATTGCGTTTAATGAAGTCGCGCGTCGCGCCATCATCACTGATCCCGAGTTTCATGGTGGTAACTATTACGCACAAAACACAGTGCCGCGCAGTGGCTTGTCTGTTGCCAGGATGGTCGGCCATATTACCTATTTGTCTGATGACGATATGGCAGAAAAGTTTGGCCGTACGCAGCGCGAGCCAGCAGAGGGCGGAGCGTTTCATTATGGCTATGGTGTTGAGTTCGAGGTTGAGTCTTACTTGCGTTATCAGGGTGAAAAGTTTTCTCGCTATTTCGATGCGAATACTTATCTATTGATTACGCGCGCGCTGGATTATTTCGATCCTGCACGCGAAACACAGGGCGATCTCGCACGTGCTTTAGAACCGGCCCAGGCAGACTTTTTGTTAGTCTCGTTTACGACCGACTGGCGTTTTCCGCCAGAGCGTTCACGAGAAATCGTCCGCGCCTTACTTAAGAATCATCAGTCTGCGACTTATGCAGAAATAGATGCCCCGCATGGACATGATGCATTTTTGCTGGATGACACGCGTTATCACGCCGTGATGCGCGCCTATTTCTTGCGAATTGCAGCCACTGTTTCGGGACCCACAAAGAAAGACGAGGTGCTGCCATGAGCCCGCACAATAATCAAACTCCCTTGCGTGAAGACCTCGCGCGTATTGCGCAATGGGTCAAGCCTGAGAGCCGCGTACTGGATCTCGGGTGTGGCGACGGTACATTGCTTGCACACCTTAAACAAACTAAAAATGTTCAAGGGATCGGTGTCGAGATCAGTGATGCGCGCGTGCTGACTTGCGTGCAGCGTGGCGTACATGTGATCCAGCAAAACCTTGAGGACGGCTTGGCGATGTTCGAGGATCAGCAGTTTGACACGGTGGTGCTTTCCCAGACCTTACAGTCGATGCACAATACCGAACATATTCTCAGAGAGATGGCGCGCGTGGCGCGTAACGGGATTGTTTCTTTTCCGAACTTTGGTTACTGGCCCCACGGCTGGTCGATCCTGAAGGGGCGCATGCCTGTCACGGGGCAGATGCCTTATGGTTGGTACGACACGCCTAATATTCATTTATGTACCCTTAAGGATTTTGAACGCCTCGCGCAAACGCTTGATTTTCAATTGCTGGAGCGTGCGACGTTTAATGATCAGCATGAGGTGACATGGTTAGCCGGCTGGCGCAGTACGCTGGCGGTCTATCGATTTACCGCTAATACAGCTAAATCGCGCGCATGACCACTCGGGCCTCTAGTCTCTACACCAGTCGCCGTGTTGCACCGCTACTGGGGCTAGGATTTGCCAGTGGGCTGCCCTTGGCGCTGACGGGCGGCACCTTACAGGCTTGGGCCACGGTTGAGCAGATCTCTTTGCAGCAGATTGGATTTTTGACGCTGGTTGGCACGGCCTACACGCTGAAGTTTTTATGGGCGCCACTAATTGATCGTTACGCACCGCCACTGCTTGGTCGTCGGCGCGGCTGGATGCTGCTGATGCAAGTGCTCTTAGCGCTCGGCATGATGGCGATGGGTTTGCTTTCGCCCGCGCAAAACTTATTACCTCTCGCTTTGCTCGCTGTTGCGGTGGCATTCTGTTCTGCAACGCAGGATATTGCCTTTGATGCGTATCGTAGTGATGTGTTGCACAAGGACGAGCGTGGGGCGGGTGCTGCACTGTCTGTGCTGGGCTATCGGCTGGCGATGCTGGTATCAGGTGGGCTTGCACTGATCCTGGCGGATCAGTGGCTTGGGTGGGGGCACACTTATATGCTGATGGGCGGATTGATGCTGGTAACCGCACTGGCAACACTCTGGGCGCCTGAGCCCGATGTTGTTGCGCTCGCCCCGCGTTCACTCGCTGATGCGGTGTTTAAGCCTTTTAAAGAATTTTTCAGTCGTCCCGAGGCCATCACGGTATTGGTGCTGATCGTGCTTTACAAACTGGGTGATGCCTTTGCTGGCGCGCTATCCACAACATTTTTGATTCGCGCCGCCGGTTTTACGGCGACCGAAGTTGGGACGGTCAATAAACTGCTTGGGCTGGCTGCGACCATTGTTGGCGCGCTTGCTGGTGGCACGTTAATGGCCAAGCTTGGCCTCTATCGTTCACTCATGCTGTTTGGTGTGTTGCAAGCCGTGTCGAATCTTGGGTTCTGGGTGATCTCGGTTGCTCCGCATAATATCTGGCTCATGGCCGGCGCAGTAGGCTTGGAAAACTTATGCGGTGGTATGGGGACAGCTGCTTTTGTGGCATTGCTGATGGGCTTGTGTAACCAGCAGTTTTCAGCGACGCAGTTTGCTTTGTTGTCTGCGCTCTCCGCGGTGGGACGCACCTACCTGGCAGGCCCGCTTACCCCACCTATGGTTGAGTATGCGGGCTGGCCCACTTTTTTTATCCTGACCGTATTGATTGCATTGCCAGGCTTAGTCCTGTTGCATTGGCGCAGACGTGACATTGACCGAATCGATGCTGCTGGTGCTTGAACGTCTGCGGTGCTGTCAGCATGGCTGCTAGCCAAGTTTAAAGTCGTAATCAATCGTGAGCGGGGCGTGATCTGAAAACCGCTCATCCTTGTAAATGCTGGTTGTTCGGGCTTTGGCGGCAAGACCTGGTGTGACTAGCTGATAATCCAGACGCCAGCCTACGTTCTTAGCCCAAGCTTGTCCGCGGTTACTCCACCAGGTGTATTGCTCAGCACGCTCATCGAGCTGGCGAAACACATCGACAAAGCCGATTTCATCAATTACGTTCGTGACCCAGGCTCGCTCCTCAGGTGTGAAGCCTGAGTTTTTCTGATTCGATTTCCAGTTTTTCAGATCGATTTCTTTGTGCGCGATATTCCAGTCCGCACAGACGACATACTCACGACCCGTTTGTTTGTTGTCATCCATGAGGGCCTGCATCCAGGGACCAAATTTATCCAGAAAACGGAATTTGGCCTCCTGACGCTCCGGCCCGCTCGAGCCTGAGGGCAAGTAGGCGCTAATAACTGACAGATTCGCCCAGTCTGCTCGGATGACGCGACCTTCTGTGTCGAATTCCGGGCAATCCATCCCTCTCAAAATGCGTTCAGGCTCTTTACGCAGATAGATCCCTACACCGCTGTACCCCTTTTTCTCCGCCGCACAGAAATGCCCTGTGTAGTCGAGCGGGTGCTGCAAGTCATCGTGAATATCTGCCAGATGTGCTTTGAGCTCTTGCAGGCACAAAATATCTGCTTGGTGAGTGTTGAGCCAGTCAAGCAGGCCCTTGTTATAGGCCGAGCGGATGCCATTGAGATTCAGGGAAGTGATGCGTAGCAAGGAAAGCTCCTGGTCAGTGAGATAATGTCGGCGTGTCGAATTAATTTTGGAATACTCATGTCAACGGATTCGGATCGTCGCGCCTTTGTGCAGTTTGCCCTAAACGAAGGTGTTTTGCGTTTTGGCAGCTTTGTCACCAAGTCAGGTCGCACCAGCCCCTATTTTTTCAATGCAGGCCTCTTTAACTCCGGCGCTTCCGTTGGCCGTCTGGCTCAATTTTATGCTCAGGCGCTGGTGAATTCGAATATTCAGTTCGATATGCTGTTTGGCCCTGCTTACAAAGGCATTCCGCTGGCGACGGCGACGTCAGTTGCATTGGCTAATCATCCTGCACTGCCAGGTCGTGATATTCCCTTTGCTTACAACCGTAAAGAGGCCAAAGATCACGGTGAGGGCGGTGTACTGGTTGGCGCGCCTCTCAAAGGCCGTGTGGTCATTATTGATGACGTGATTACCGCAGGCACTTCTGTGCGCGAGTCTGTTGACATTATCCGTGCGGCGGGGGCTGAGCCTGCAGCGGTCCTGATTGCGATGGATCGCATGGAACGAGCCGGAGCGGAGGGTGCGTTGTCTCCTCACTCCGCAGTCCAGGAGGTCGAGCAGCGTTATGGTTTGCCTGTGGTGAGCATCGCTTCACTGACAGATATTATGGCTTTGCTTGAGGGCAATGCTGAGTTCGCGGCTTATCAGGCGGATGTGCTGGCATACCGTCATCGCTACGGGATTGTTTGATTCGCATTCGAGCTAGAAAAGAAAAGCGGGCCTGTGTGCTATACACGGCCCGCTTTTCTTTGAAGGACTGTTTACTAAATACTTAACCTTCGAGCTTAGCTTTGAGCAAATCGTTGACCTGTTGAGGATTAGCTTTGCCGCGAGCGGCTTTCATGATCTGACCGACCAGTGAATTAAAGCCTTTTTGTTTACCTGCGCGATATTCCTCAACGATGGTGGCGTTGTCTGCCATGACTTTATCAATCATGGCCTCAATCGCGCCTGCATCATTGATCTGGGTGAGGCCCTTTGCTTGAATGATGGCATCGGGTTGCCCGCCGTTTTCTCCTAGCCACATCGCAGCAAACACATCGCGTGCGATTTTGTTGGAGATGGTGTTGTCCAGAATCTTGCCCAGGAGTGCAGCAAGGGACGCAGCCGTGACAGGGCAGTCGGTGATGTCTTTTTCTTCGCGGTTGAGCGTGGCCGATACCTCTCCCATGACCCAGTTGGCGGCGAGTTTTGCCTGACCTGCGGGGAGAGCGTGCACGCATTCTTCGAAGTAGGTTGCAAGCGCACGGCTATTGGTGAGCTGTGCCGCATCAACCGGAGCTAAGCCATACTCACTTACAAAGCGTGCGCGTAAGCTCGCGGGCAACTCCGGCATGGAGGCGCGGACCTCGTCGATCCAGCTTTGCGCGATTACCAGCGGTGGCAGATCGGGGTCCGGGAAATAACGGTAGTCGTGTGCGTCTTCTTTGCTGCGCATGCTGCGCGTTTCGTCGCGGTCGGAATCATACAGGCGTGTTTCTTGTACAACCCGCCCACCGTCTTCGATCAACTCGATCTGGCGACGCACCTCGTACTGGATCGCACGCTCCAGAAAACGGAAGGAGTTGACGTTTTTGATTTCGCAACGGGTACCGAATTCTTTCTGACCAACGGGACGTACAGAGACGTTCGCGTCGATGCGAAATGAGCCTTCTTGCATGTTGCCATCACAAATACCTAACCACATCACCAAGCTGTGCAATGTTTTGGCGTAGGCTACCGCCTCAGCTGCCGAGCGCATTTCTGGTTCGGTCACGATCTCGAGCAAGGGAGTGCCGCAGCGATTCAGGTCAATCCCCGAGGAGGACTCGCCATGCGGACCCACAAAGTCATCATGCATGGATTTGCCAGCGTCTTCTTCGAGATGAGCGCGCGTGAGGTTGACAGTTTTTTCTTCGTCACCGACAAAAAACGAGAGTGACCCGCCAATCACCACCGGGTGATCCATCTGACTGATCTGGTAGTTTTTAGGTGAGTCTGGATAAAAATAATTTTTGCGGGCAAAAACCGAATACGGCGCGACGGTCGCATCAATGGCCAGGCCAAAGCGGATGGCGCGCTCAACAGCGCCTCTGTTCATGACAGGTAGCACACCGGGCAAGGCCATGTCGACCTCGTTAGCCTGTGTGTTGGGCTCTGCGCCGTAACGCGTGCTGCTACCTGAAAATATTTTTGTCTGCGTCGAAAGCTGAGTGTGCGTTTCGAGGCCGATGACGATTTCCCATGCCATTATTTTTGCCCCGCGATGCGTTGATGCCAGTCTGTGACTTGTTGGTACTGATGTGCGACGGCGAGCAGTCGGCCCTCGTCGAAATAGTTGCCGATGATCTGCAGGCCGATTGGCAGAGGCGCGCCTGTTGCGCCCGGAGCAAAACCGCAAGGAATCGACATGCCTGGCAGACCTGCCAGATTAAGACTGAGCGTATAAATGTCAGCCAGCCAGTCGGCGGTCGGGTCGTCGCTATTTACGCCAATTTGTTTTGCAACCGTTGGAGTAACCGGACCCATAATGACGTCACATTGCTCGCTCAGGACTGCACGAAAATCCTCCGCGATCATGCGGCGCAGTCGTTGTGCCTGCAAATAGTAGGCATCGTAATAACCATG
>CAIPID010000027.1 GCA_903865015.1 uncultured beta proteobacterium
CGTACCGGTAATCACGGCAGCATCATTTGCACCGTTAATCGTGACCGTCACGGTCTGGGTTGTGCCGTCAATCGTGGTAATTGTGAACGTATCAGTCAGTGAGGCTCCCGTGTTCAGTGCCTGCACCGTAGCGTTATTGTTGTTAACGCTATAACTCCAGTGCCCAGATGCATCGATCGTGTAGCTACCGTAGCCACCTGTAGAGATTGTAGGTGAGCTCACTACCGTAAACGTATTGGCCGGATTATCCACATCGGTATCGGTCAGCGTACCTGTTGCGGTACCTGACGTACCTGACGTTTGAGTGGCGTTATTTACTCCATCAGCCTCGGTCACTGCTCCATTCGTGGTGCCGCTGATCACTGCAGCGTCATTGCTACCCGTCATGGTCACCGTTATAACTTTAGAGGTCCCGTCTACTGTCGTGGCTACTATGCTGTCGGTATAAATCTGTCCGCTCACGAATTCGTCGTGGGCGGTATTCATGGTGTAGCTCCAGGCACCTGCTTCATTCAAACTGAATGCACCATAACCATGATCACCCGTCGCACCGGACAGAGTCACAAATGCCGTTGAACCCTCATCACCCGTAACGTTTAACACTCCGCTGATAGATTGAGGCGTATTACCTTCAATGATCGAACCTGTATTTACTCCCAAAATAACGGTCGGCACCAGTACTGGCGTTACGTTGATATCGCCTTGGACACGCACACTACTGGCGTCGCTGTTATCCGTTGCATGATAAGTAAAAATTGCATCGCCACTGAAATTTGTATTGGGCTTGAAGTAAAGATCCAAACTCGTGCTCGTTGAGCCAATACTCGTTCCATTCACAATGACATTCGTCAAGGCCTTATCGCTGTATAGCGTTCCATTTCCTGAAACACTATCA
The DNA here is from genome assembly GCA_903865015.1 of uncultured beta proteobacterium. Taxonomy (GTDB): domain Bacteria; phylum Pseudomonadota; class Gammaproteobacteria; order Burkholderiales; family Burkholderiaceae_B; genus Zwartia. The sequence goes on from CAIPID010000027.1 coordinate 896, forward strand.
ATGACATAAGATCTAATTCCGCCATTCAGATCGGCATCGTCATTGGCAGACAAAGTCACTTTAATCGATGGTGCATTTTCTCGTCCGGTTCCTAAAACTCCGCCTATGGCCACAGGCGGATCATTCACTGAAATAACATTAACACTGGCATTGACGACACTGCTACTGAGTCCAGCCGCATCAATTGCGTGATAGGTAAATTCAGCATTGCCATTAAAGTTTGGATCCGGTTTGAAATAGAGCTTTAATGTCGTGTTACCCGTATTAATTGCATCGCCATTTACCAGATTTTTTAATCCAGAGTCCGTATAAAACTGGCCATGCGTTGGCAATGAATCAATCACGTAGCCCGCTATACCGCCATCCAGATTTGCCGCGTCACTGGCGGCCAATGTGACAGAAATATAGCGAGCATCTTCAAGGCCTGTCCCTAAAATTCCTGCGCTTGCAACAGGAGGATATTGAACAGGCGTCAGATATACACTTTGCGTCGCATGCGTAGTAACAATTCCGTCAGAAACACCATAACTTAAATGCACCTGACCACTGAAGTGCAAATCTTCTGTAAGTGAATACGTGCCATCTCCGTTATCAACAATTACGCCATGATCGGCGCTTAGCCCTACGACGGTTAAATGCGTGCCCGCATCAGCATCAGTAAATCCAGACAGCAGTTGATCTTGTGTAATTTGATAAACAAGATCTTCCGTCCCGTCAGGCAAAGGCGTCACGGTCGCTGTCAGGCCTGGGGCATCGTTTACGCCATAGATCGTAAAGCTAAGCGTGCGCTCCAAGCCGCTCACAGTATGAACAATAAATGATTCGACTTTAGCGTCTTGCGCACCCAGGTATTGGACTGCACTGTTTAAGACACTATAAACATAGTGTCCTGAGCTGTCGATTACCAGCGATCCCAAAACCGAATCAACCGGCGTTACGTTTGTACTGTAGGCTTGCTGCACGCCCGCCACGTCACCAGTAACAATCAGCTTGCCATCCGCCACATTACGATCTTCAACTAAATCTGTCGCAATCGTGTAAGTAAATGGCTGTGTGACGCCGACATTTCCAGCCGCATCCATTGCATGCGCCGAATAAGTCGTGCTTTCAGAAACTCCGGGTGCATCATAGATCCAGATACCAGAGTCATTTGCTACTGTACTGCCCACATATACGCCAGCATGATAGACAGAAATCTGAACGCCTGCTTCAGCTGTACCAGACAGATGCATCATAGATCCAGAGCTACCATCCTGTTTAATCACTTGATCGATTGAAACCAAAGGCGCTTGCGTATCCACCGTGAAAGTCAAAACAGTTGTCAAAGGAGACACACTGCCCACAGCATTCGTGGCAGTCGCACTGATGCTATGCATCCCTTCGCTAAACATGGACGTATGAAACGTAAAATGACCACCTGCATCTGCGGTACCTGATGCGAGCAGAGTGCTTGCATCATAAATTTGCACAAAATCACCTGCTTCTGCCGTACCCGTAATGACTTGAGCTGCGTTCACAGTTAAAAACCCGTGTGAAATAGCCAGATCAATCAAACCAGAGGGTGCGGGCGGTGGAACACTATCTATCGTAAAAGTTTTTGAACCAAGATCAATCACCGATATCGTTTGATCGGTATGAAGAATCGTAGCTTTCGCATGAATCGTCTGCACGCCTTGACCCAGATTTCCCAAATCCGAGTTTGAAAGCGTGTATGACCAATTCCCACTTACATCTGCAACAATCGGAACAGTTAGGTGAAAAGAACTATTGCTAGTGATAGTCAGTGAAAGAGTTGAGTTCGGCGTTGACAACCCAGTGATAGCAACCCCGGCAGCCGCTTCGACCGAATTGACAATATTATCGCTCGCTATAGTTCCGTAAGGACTGGGTAACCGGACCGTTGCATTGGCAACCGCAGAGATAAGTTGATCCGCCGTGGGCACTGTGATGACAGCATTACCTCCACTGTTCGCCACATTAGCGATATCTGCACCGTTTGCAGCCAGGAGTTGCGCCATGACATCCTGTGTACCTCCACCGACACGGATGACATCGGCCAGACTGCTTCCAATCAGCTCCCCGCTGGATGGATTATTGACTGCATCAGTGACCTTTGCATTACTCAAAACCATCAAATCTGAAATTGTTGTACTGACACTATTAATCATTGCCAGTACCGCAGCCTTTGTATCGGATGGTGTGACCGTATTGGCATTTAATAATGTGGAGGCCGCACTACTCATCATTGAGCTGAGCGCCGAACCGCTGGACAAAATCGTGGAACTGCTGTCCGCGGGAGGTGCTGCATTGAGCAGAGAATTTGCGAATGCGCTGAACATCACCCGCGTTGCGTCACCAACTGAATTACCTGTTGCACTGCCTAACAGTGCTGCCGCTTGAACAATCGTATTTTGAACTTGCACACCCACAGCGAATACTTTTAGCGCATTGGGATCGCCGGTTAAAGCAGCTGCCGTTGGATCATAAACAGATAAATTCACATCGGCAGATAGTCCTAACTGCACGGCCAATTTCGATGCAGCCTCATCGGGATTTAATGATGCTCCGCCAGCCGTACTATTACTGACGATGTTATTAATCAGCGTTGTGAGTGGCGTCACGACACTCGAACCCGCAATTGCGCTTAAAACTGCTTTATTCAGCACACCAGTTGTAACGTCTGTACCGCCAATCATGACGAGATTGCCAGTTCCGCCGACTAATGTGAACCGGCCATGATCATCTGTCGTTGTCCATGCCTCTGTCGTTTTGTCCAGATGACCATCATTATTTGCATCCGCAAAAACAATTGCACCCGCGATATAACCGTCAACGACATTACCGCTTGCGTGTATGGCTCCATCACCCCCGACTGAAGTAGCAATTTCATGCGCAACAGAGGCTGCGCTATTAATGTCAAGATACACCTCAAGTGCATGCGGATTGCCGTTCGTATCTAAATAGATGATATTAAAAGACTCTGTCTTGACTCCAGTATCTCCGTAAGACTCAGGATGATTATTTTCATCTTGAACCAGATCAGATGCGTTGACGGAATATGTGAAATGGCCGTGCGAATCAATGATTAAATGCCCTATATTGGTTTGTCCAGCTACAGCCTGAATAACAACCGGTAGAGCTGAATCCCAGTTCACACCAAAATCAATGATTCCTGTTGCAATAGCTTTACCGGCTTGAGCATAGACATCTTCCGTGACGGAGCCTAAGTTACCGGCTTGCACACTCACGTTGCTCATAACAGGGCTGGAATGCGCGCCTGAAGAATCCGTCACATCCCAGGTCAAGGCCCGGACACCTGACGACGAGGCGGAAAAGTCAATTGAATTTAATGCGAGCTGGTAATTCGATTTTGAATCTAATCCTGCCAGCGTCAATGTCCCGGATCCTTGATCCCAGTGCCCCGTTATGTTCGAAGTATTTGCAAAACTTAAAACATCTCCTGAAAGAAATCCGCTGGATATTTGAATTTGAGCACCGGAAAACGTCGCACTATCAAGATCATTCACACTGATCGCGTCATTAGCCTGAACAGGACTGCTTATCGAAAAATTCGCGATGTGATTGGTTAAGGTTTGAAAAACAGGTGGATGCAAACTCACCGCAATATTTGGCGCATCATTGATCGCAGTAATATCGATCACGCTTGTGCTAACCAGCGAGACATTATTCAGAGCAGCGCCATCATCAACCAACCAGCTAATTGTCCGGGCATTAGAAATGGACGTAGGGTCATGACTGACGGATTCAAAACGTACAGACTCTAGCGCCGATTGATACTCGGCGATCGTGGCCGTACCCCGCAATATCAATGTCCCCGTACCCGGATTCCAGACACTCGTGATATTTGCCGTATCCATAAATGATAATTGATCACCCGCTGTCAATCCTGCGCTGATTTTTATTTCTGCACGCGTGAGTGTTGCCTGTTCACTATCCAAGACGCGGATCGCAGGATCAATTGCTTGAGCAACTTGTCGCTCTGTATAAGCCAAATGATTGAGACTCGTAAAAACATGCGGAACTTTTTTATTACTAAATAATTGAACATCTTCAACGGATAGATCCGCATTAGCAGAATAAGTTTCTAAAAATTTGGAAGCTAAATAATTCCTGCCAGTCACCTGTCCAGAAGTCGCATTGGCGATCGACACTGCATTGCTCAACGTCTGCTCCAACAGATGCGGTGGAGGTAGAACGTGAATAAGTGATGCGAATTCTTGGATATTTTCAGACGATTCAACTATCGCACCGTATGTCAATACCAGTTCGATATGAATGCGACTGATTTTTTCTGAAATCTGTTGCGATTCGAATTCTGCTTGCGATCCCAAGGCCGAGCTACGATTCAACGCCACGGGCAGATCCACAGACATTGTCTCGGGCGCTTGACCCATGCTCTTAGCTTGAGTCAACTCGGGTGTCACCACTCCCTCAGCCAAGGCAATTTTTAAACTTGTTATTAACGTATCTGTTTCAATCAAATGCGTTAATTTTTGATGAAAGTCTTTCAGACTCTCCACATTTTCATCACGCACTACTGACGATTGACTGACTAAATTTGTGCTTTTCGTCTCATGATCTTCAGTAAAAAATCCGGGCTGGCCTGGCGTTCGAATAGCTTGATTTGCTGAAGGTAAATTTACACGTGAATGACTAGTATTTTCTGCAACGATCGTCTCAGCAGTGCGCGAAGACTGCAAAGTGGTCATCAAGTCAAGATGCTCGGCATCTTGAGCTTGTTGTACAGAAGAAATTTTAACATCAGTCATGATTGTTACGAACTAACGTTCGCGCATTCCTTGTGAAAGTGCAACAAAGATTGGACGTAACAAATATCTCAAAATGGTTTGTCGATTGGTAATGATATCCGCCTGCACGGTCATTCCAGGACTGATCAAATACTCTTGAGCGCCAACATAGTTTTGCGGCAAACTCACAATTACTTTGAAATATGGATTCTGCTTTTCATCAAGACTGCTATACGAAGAAACCATCACGACCTTGCCCATTACCGTTCCATAGCGCATAAAGTCAAAAGTCGTGATTTTTAATCGTGCTTGCTCGTCGATCTTTACAAATCCGATATCGATTGGCTGCACTCTGACTTCAGCATGCATCTTGCCGTCCAGAGGGACTACATTCATTAGTATCGCCCCCGGCGTCACAACACCGCCTTGCGTACGATATTTCAAGTCCTGAATCACCCCATCGATAGGCGAAATTATTTCCATCCTCTCCAATCGATCGCGAAGCTTGTTCATCTGCTCTTCTGTCTGCGCCAGTTCTGAGGTAGCGGTATTGAGATCATCAATGTTCAACTTTCGATATCGCATCAATTCAGCCTGCGATTGACTCAGATTTCTTTTGGCTTCCAGCGCTTGAACACGTGTCGCCAACTTTTCCAATGCGAGTTCGGATCGGATTGCACTGATCTCAGATAAAAATTTGATTTCAGACTCGAGCTCCAATATTTGCTCTTTAGAGGCTTTTAAAGTCAGCTCTTGCTCTCGAACGAGTTCTGTATATTGAGCAGGCACATTCAAAAAATTAGCTTTCCGTGAGCCAAGCAACGCTCTCAAACGTTCGACACGGGCCCATAGCGTCCAATATTTTGCTGACAAAGTTTGAAACTCAGCGCCTGCTTCAGTGCTATTCAAACGCATCAGTACTTGACCTTTCTTCACTTCCTGACCGTCTAGGACATCAATCGAAGCAATGCGTCCGCCATCCACATGTTGGATAATCTTGACGGCTTCAATTGGCATGATTTGACCCGTTGCAGTTGCGACAACATCTAGCTCAGCTATGCACGCCCAGACGATAAATACGGTTATTGACAGCGTAATGAGCTGTATTGTCCGTTTCCAGAATGCTGGCGGCGTGGCCTCGTCCAAAAGTATGGCTTTGGAAATGTGATTTTCGCTTCGGCTTGAGACCACCAAAGGCTTTATGTCACCTGGCTTATGCGTTTCAACATTCACCTTCAATCACGCCGCCACAGATTTTTGTAATAATTCGCTTGGGGAGCCTGCTTCACGCAAATATCCCTTATCGAATACCATCAGAGTATCAGCTAATAAAATGTGACTTGGTTTGTGACTAATAAAAATCACCGTACTCTTGCCTTTTAACGCTTGCATCGCTTCAATCAAGCACCTATCCCCTGCCTCATCCAACCCCGCTCCTGGCTCATCTAACAACATGATGGGTGCCTTCGTCAGGTAGCATCGCGCCAGTGATATTTTTTGACGCAGACTAGCGGATAACTGTCTGGATTGATCGCCCGACCGATAATTGATCCCACCTGGCAAAGCGAGCACCTGGTTTAAAGCACCAGCAATATCCAACGCATCATAGAGTTGCTCATCGGTTGCATCTGGATGGGCTAGCCGCAGATTTTGTGCGATAGTTGTTTTAAAGAGCTGCACATCCTGTGGCACATACCCAATCATGCGACGTAATTCAACAGGGGCTATTTGCCTAGCATCAATATTATCGATCAGGATTGAGCCTGCCTGTGGCTGGTACATCTGTAGAATCATCTTTAATACAGTTGATTTTCCACCTCCGTTTGGCCCGCTGAGTGCAACCATTTCTCCCGGATAAATCTTCATCTCCAGTCCAATTAATGCAGGATCTGCATTCATCGAATATCTGAATGAAACACGTGAAAACTCAATCTGACCTTTCAGGTCACGGTTAATCATTGAACTTGCCACGCGCGCAGGTTCACCTGATATTTTCATGAGACTATCAACCTGCCGCACAGAGGTACGTACGCGTTCAATCCGCGACATGTTCGTAAAAAACGTCTGGATTGGTGTTAATACACGCCACATCAGCATCATGGACGCTATCAGTGCACCTGAGGCGACTGTTTGAGTGAATACCAATGGTACGGTCACAATCACAATCAATAACGCTGAAATCATCATCACAAAATATGAAATTCCAATAAGCATCATTGATAGTTTTTCTGCACGAAATCCGGCAACAGTCGCACTTGCTGAGATATCCTTGAAACGTGCATACCACAATGCCTGTGCACCGCATTCGCGCACCGCGCGCATTTTGCAGATCATTTCAACTAAAAACTGATTACGTTTTGATGTTGTACGACTGAGCTCTGTGACACGATCACGCGTTGGCACTGCAAAACACCAGTACATCAGAATATATATGGTTGCCATGACAATAAAAATAATCAAGGCAACAGGATTAATAATTGACAGCACGGCTAGTAAAATTAATGTGGCCGGCATTTCCAATAGTGTTGACGCAAGCGGTCCATTAAACAAATCACGAATCGCATCAAAACTTTGTAATCGCGACAATTGTGATCCCACTGAACCACGTTCGGTCAAGGCTGGCGACATTCTCAATATTTTTTCAAATATTGCAGTTCCAAATAAATAATCTATACGGCCCGCAATATATGACAATATGTGTGCTCGTTGCCGCATAAAAAAATATGCTGATGCCAGGCTGATAATGGATCCTATTGCCAAATAAAATAATGTATCCAGAGCCCCAGACGGAATAATCGTGCTGTATACAACCATCATGAATAATGGACCAGCCATCACGACCAAACCCGTAACAAGCGCGGATAACATGGCCTGACCAATCAGAGGCATAAAACGCAATATCGTTCTAAAGACCCAAGACCGATTTTCAACTGAATTGGTTTGCGCTAATTCATAAAAATAGGCTTCGCCTTGTATGGTTAAGTCATTTTCTAATTCGACCTCTGCTGACTGATCTGCCGACTTACGCATTTGCCGGTCATATAGTCCTAATGCAACAAACCCCAGTCCCTCATCCGGTAAAAACAGACAGGGCAACGAGTTTGAATCTATCTCCCCTAAACGGCATCGAATTTTAATGACCTTGTAACCTAGCTGCGCCATAGCATTTTGGAAGCCAGCCAGATCCAGACGCTCACTCCTGTCAGGAAGCGCTTCTGCAATTTCCCGTGCACTGGCATGAGCATTTATTTGTTTGAGTAATACAGGCAGGCACCCTGCTAAATCCGTGCGTGTTTTGAATAACGTATTAATCGTTTTCTGGACACTATCCCATCTCTGGGAGTCAATACTACTGCGATGATTAGTCGAGTCAAAATATGCTTTGGCAGTCATTGACTGATTAGAGTGAATTGCGGCTAACTTACCTTCGTTTATAAAATAACGTCTGTTTGCCAGTTTCACATACGCAGGTCGCTGCGATACGATGACAATCGTTACCTTTCCCTTGATAGACTCCAGATATTGAAGAAATTGCGCATCACCTTCAGCATCCATCGTGGCTGTCGGATCATCGATCAAGAGGATACTTGAGTCATTAGAAAGCGCCCGGACAATCGCGATCCTCTGACGATATCCGGGTGGCAATGATTCTGTGGCCATATCTCCGGCTGGCGAGTCCCAGCCTCTTGGCATTTTTGAGACAAATTCACTTAAGCCCAATTTTTTAGCTAAGGCAACAGCTTTCTCAATGCGCTGTTGATCAAATAGGCTAACGTTGTCGAGTAGCGAACCTTCAAAAATCTGGCCATCATGAGGGAGATATGCAATTTTTTGTGACAATTCTTTCAAATCAATTTTTGATATGTCTTCCCTATCCAACAGTACAGCACCATTAATCGGCTTAAGTACTCCTGCCATAATTTGCAGCAGCGTACTACGACCTGAGCCACCCGATCCGGAAATGACGATGCACTCGCCAGCCTGAATATTTAGATTGATATGCTCGAGGATGGGTCTATTTGCACCTGCATATTTAAAAGTCACATCCATTAAATTCAAAGATGAAATTTTATTTTCTGTCATTCCTTGAAATTCATTCCCCGTCTTCATTCCGGGCTTTCTCAGAAATTTTGCCAATTTTTTTCGCAAGACCTGATCTTGCAAATACTTGGACCACATCCCTCCAAGTCGTTGGATCGGGGCCAAAGATCGCATACTAAGCAGCACACATGCAGCTAATTCACCATTAGTCAGTTGATGCGTGATCACTAGCCATGCACCCAAAGAGACAACCAGAGTTGTCATAAGAGGTGAAAATACATTTCCAATCCCTGATGACATTTCCGAGGCATACGAATTTTGGGCCATATTTTTTGCACAATCTTCTTGCAAATTTTCATATCGACGTAACTTTAACGTTTCCATCGACATCGACTTCACCGTATGCACATTGGTCAAAGTTTCATTCAAAAAATTATTTCGTCGCTGGTCAGCTAATTTTTGTTTTTTCATCCTTATCGCATCACTGGCGCAGACTTTACCTACTAGATAGATAAAGATTGCACAACCAACTGCAAGCAGGAGCCCAATCCAGAGATTGAGTGCAAATATGATCACTAGATACAGGATCGTAAAGGGCAAATCCATTAACTGCTGAAAAGTTTGACCGGAGTAATGATTTTTCAAGGTTGAGATGGATTTGAAATTTTCCATGACAGCGCCTAAACCTTGAAACTCAAATTCAGAAAGTGGCGCTACGAGTGAACGCTCGACAAGCCCTAACATTGCATTGTGTTCGAATCGTGCTGATACCCAGGCCGTAATATAAGAACGCATTACCCTGACCACAGACTCCAAACCTACTGCTACACAAATCGCCACGGCAAATATACTCATCGTATCTAACGACTGATGTGGCAATATGCGATCGTAAAGCTGCAACATTAGCAAAGGAAATGCCAATGCGAGTAAATTAATTAGAATACTCGCGATCAAAATTATTTTTTTCTCTTTTTCAAAGGAAAAACCTAATTCATTATTTTTATGATGCGCTGAATACACCTTGCTCGATTGAACTGATGACAAGAGTGATGATAGAAATTTCATATTAATTCCCTACCGTCTCGTCAAAGTTAACTGAAACTGCAGGTCTAACTATCGGCGTGTTCATTGCTCTGAGTTCAGAATCGGGCAGAGGAGTATCACTTTTTTTGAGACTTATTTCTGCCGTGGGCGTGGCAATCAATTCAGGTTTTGAGACAAACACCGAGTCTGATTTTTTTGTTTTTTCTATCCACTGTGCATTGGCTTGTGGCAAAGCCTCTCCCAGGCACACGCCATCTTTCGGTTGCAAAGACCCTCCAAGGGATTTATACAAATTGACTGAAGCAATTAATTGATCGCTTTTGGCCGAAATCGCAGCATCTTCTGAATTGAGGACTATTTTTTGGATTTCATATAACTGCACGTAATCCATCCCTCCTTTTTCAACAACCTTTTCACTCATGAGAGCCAAGCGTCTGGCATGCACTCTTGCGTCATCCAGAGCACTGTATTGTTTAGCTGTGAGTGCAACAGCAGATAAACTATCCTCAACATCTCGCATGGCTGACATCACTGTACTTGCGTAACTCTCGAGTAATTCAACATTTTTTGCACTCGCCGCCTGAATTTGCGAGCGGCGCTTTCCTGCATCAAAAATGTTCTGTACCAAACTCGATGTGATGTTGTAGAAAAGACTTTGCGGCATCGCCAATTGTGAAAGCAAGAAACTTCCATACCCTCCTGCACCCGTGATCGCAAAATTTGGGAATAAATTTGCTCTTGCCGCATACAAATCAGCCTGTGCGCTTTCGAGTTCTGATTCTGCTTTTCTGATGTCAGGGCGTCTGCAGAGCAAATCCGATGGCAAGCCTGGATTCACCAACGGCGCCTTGATACCCTCAACCTTACTCTCTGAAATCGTTATATTCGATGGTGCCATTCCCAGTAACACGGCTAACCGGTTTTGAGTTTTTTCCTTTTGTAGTCGTAGCGACGATACCTGAGCATCTGTATTTTTTTGAAGTATGAGTTGCTGGGATAAATCAATGAGCGTCGAATCCCCCATACCTAGGCGCTTTTCTAGCCCCTCACTCACTCTTTTTATCGCATTAAGATTTTGCTCATTAACATTTATTCTTTCTTTGAGAGATAGAACTTGAAAATAAGTCGATACAACATCACCCACCAGACTGAGCGCGACCGCCTGACGATTAAACTCGCTTGCCAGTGCTTGAGAATATGCGGACTGAGTATCAAATCCTTTTTTTCCCCATAAATCAACCTCATATCCGACAAGACCTCCTATTTGCCAGAGTGGCTGAGTAGTCCAGGTCGATGGATCTGTCGCATACCCGGGTCCTGGAACAGGCGCCTGGTTGCTATAACGAATGTTTGCATCCAGCGTTGGATATTCTGCCGATTTAACAATACCAGCCTGCGCTCGAACTTGAGCTACCCTTGCGATTGCCATCCTCAAATCATAGTTATTGATCAACGAGGTCTCGACAATTAAATTTAATTCTGCATTTTTAAAATCTTCCCACCATTTTTCTGCTGGTGCGGGTAAGTTGTCTTGTAGCTTTGCCTTAAAGGTCTGAGATAAATTTTTACTAACATAACTCGGCCCATCAGGCAGGTCATCATCACTCTTGAGTAATGATGTGCATCCATTCAACAAGAATAGGAAAGTCACACTCCATATAGTCAAAGAGTGTTTACATAATCCATAACTCATTGACGAATGAGAACAACGCATCGAACAGGAAGCCTTGTGACACTAAGCAGAATTGAAACTGAACTTAGTTATAGTTTTGCTTTATAGACACAAGAATATGAACTAAATTCTTTCAAACGCTCAAAAACGCTCATTACGAGCTTCGTACAATGCAAGATAGAACGAAAGTCCCATTCGTCGATACAAATCAACAGGATTTAAGTGAAATTCAGTTTCAAACTCTTCATCGTGATTGTTTGTATCTTGTTGTTCTCACCTGCACATTCGACAGAGGAGAGACCTCATGAGGCAGATTTATTGCAAGTCAACAGCCATGTACTAAATCTTCAAGACATCACGACAGAAGTTACTTATTGCCTGCCTGGGGATGCATACCTCACTATTGATACGATAAAAAATTGCGAGTTTCTGCAACGGGAACAATTACCCGCCGCACGTCTCTTTAATTCTGAGTTCTGGATCAAAGCCGTCATTCAAACAACTCAGCCCGCCCTATCTCGATTGACTATCAATATCAGGCCGCATTTTTTAAATGAAATAGATTTGTATCAACACGTTCAAGATGACTGGAAAATCCAAAGAGGTGGTAATAAATACTCTTCCAGGCAAACACACGCCATCCTCGGTGGCTATTCGTTTTTACTAAATGCCATACCTGAG
>CAIPID010000028.1 GCA_903865015.1 uncultured beta proteobacterium
TCTAATTAATAAATTTACAAACTGTTTATTTTTTAAGATATTGATCAAAAAATAATCCGATCTCGTCAAACGCCTCTTTCGTCTCAGGAGCATTGATATCTCTGTAGTACTGAGCATGCGATTGACCTTCGAATACTTGTAGTGTCGAAGTCACACCTGCATTACGCAGTTTTCTATGGACTCGAACTGTATTGCTCAATAGCAAATCCCTTGTTCCTGTCGTGAGGATAGTCGGAGGAAATCCAGATAAATCACCATACACTGGCGACAGCAGCGGGTCTTTTGGATCATGTCCGTTTGTATAAAGCGCCGCACGCTGATCGCAATTTGCACCAAATGCGACCAGTACATTATCGACCATGCTGTTTGTCTGGAACGAGTCTCCCGCTCCTGTTAAGTCCGACATCGGTGTGCCTGGTGCAATAGCTGCTGGCAGTGGCAGGTTGTCCCGCTTTGCTCTAAGGACCATCGCAAGCGTTAAGTTACCGCCAGCGGAGGATCCGAAAATTGCCATCTTTTTAGGGTCGTGCGTCTTAGTGGTGGCACTCCAGACTTTCATCGCGTCATCGAGTGCTGCTGGATATGGATGATCCGGTGGCATACGATAATCAACAGAGATCACTTTGACGTGTTCAAGCCCCGCCATGTAGATTGCTTCTACAGTGCCAGACAGTCCAGGCGAACTCACAAAGCAGCCGCCATGAACGTGTATGAGTAATCTGTTTTTGTTTTGCGCAGAGATTGTTGCAGGAGTAATCACAAAAGCCTTTACACCATCAATCAGCGTAGGCTCAACTTTTACGTCTAGCTTGGTTAACAAGGCGGGGATGATTTTTTCTGTGGCTAAGGCTCCCGCCGTCACTTGTTCGCGCCAACCGTCCGCCGTAGTGGGAATGACATTCCACGTTGAGGTGAGGGGTGCAGCAATCTGCTTTTGAATTTCTGGACTGACTGTCGTGGGAACAGGAATCGATTTAGCGGGTACCTCTCTTGGAGCGGATGGCTGGGAAAATGCTATCTGGAGAGGAGCAAAAATAATCAAGCTTATAGCAGTCAATTTTTTGATTTTCATTTTATTATCCTGAGTTGTCTCGTTTGATTATCAGACGACAGACTTTTTGTACGCGAGCCGCTCTAATAAGCAGTATTCTGCGTCCATTGTTGTAAAAATATAATAGACCAACTTTGTTACCTGGGAAGTAATATGAAAAAAATAGTTATTGCCGCAACAACCCTCATTTTCGCATCCGCCTTTGCGTCTGTTTCTTCAGCCAGTGAAGATTCTGGATTAAATCAAACCTCCACCAGAGCGGTCAACGACCAGATTACGGACAGCGTTACGCAATTCAAATCAGCCGATCAGGATGCTGACGGGATCACCGCTCTGGCAGAAGGACACGTCTCAGGTGTGACGGACTTAAGTTTGAATCAGGTCGAAACAAATAGCGAAAGTCATGCCGATTAGAATGAATACTAAGCCTGCCAATACATAATTGAATATCAATTCGGATTTTTCCCAGAAGGCAGTGATCAATCTCTCTGATTTGGAATGGAATCCGTCGCCTATAGCCGGGGTCGAAAGAAAATATCTTGATCGAGTCGGCGAGGAGGTCGCGCGCGCTACCTCAATCGTTAAGTACGGCCCTGAGCCATCCATTCACTGAACACACACATGGCGGTGGAGAAGAAATTCACCAGGTCATCTCGATCACCTGCTTTATTGATCAGGCCCTCAAAAAAGGCCCTCGAACACTGACCTAGCTATTTGGGCAACCATTCGCCAATGGTTTGCCGTTTATACGATCCTTTACCCAATCAAGATACAAGGGCGCTGAAACCCCGGGCGTTGCAAAGTGCGTTTGCTCTCCCGGCAACTGGATTCTCCCGACATTCGCGCCCATCGCACACATTTGTTTTTGATAAAGCTCGTGCATGACTGGAGGCACTGCCGTATCTTTAGTGCCCCAGTAAATAATGATGGGTGCAGCTGGTTTGACAGGTTTTACACTGCCCTCAACAAACGCCTTGACCCAGGCTAAGGCGTTAGTGGCTTGTGGCTTCAGTAGAGATTTGTATTGGTCGGCATAGGCATAGGTAAATGAATCAGCCATCGCATGAACACATTTATTACTTGATAATTTATCGGCAACTCTTGCGCCTTCGTCAGTCAGCACATTGGTTAACTTAAGATCAGGATATGCCGCCTGTGTGCCCCAGAGCCCCATTATAAAATGGGCAAATAAGAAAACGTTCGGGACATTAGCCTGCGTAAAGTCGTTCATGAGTTGCGCTGCACCCGTCTCATCCGTAGGTAAATCTGGCAGCATCGCTGCAACATCGTCTGGAGCCAACGCAACATATCCAAGATATTGCAGATTGTCTGCGGCAGTACCTTGCAGGGCTTGGTAGTCCAGTAGACTCGCAGCAGCAATTGTCGCTCCACCACCTTGCGACCAGCCATAAAGAATCGTCTTTTTACCGGCACCGACCACTTTCATTGAGCTAGCTGCTCTTGCAGCGTTAATAACATCTCTGCCATTTGTTCCTGCAACAGCATATTGATGTTTACCACCACCACCTAAGCCCTGATAGTCTGTAGCAACAACGACATAACCTTCATTGATAAATTCTTGACCATTCGGAATTCCAAAGTCGGTCCAGGAGTTTCCATCCATTAGAAAATACTCATTGAGTTCACGTGTTGGATCAATGATTTGGGATGGGCCACAATTCTGAGCAGAGCCTGTTGTCCCGTGAGCCCAGGCAAGAATAGGCCTGCCTTCTTTTGGGGCCGGTCCAACAGGCGCAATAATCAACGCTGTAGCAATGGTCTTACGCTCACCTACATCAGATGAAATATAAGCAATTTTCCAAGCCTGTGCCCCTTTGATTGATGTCTTGATTTGCTCGTTTTTAATCACTTGCCCTAGTTTTCCACTAGGACGCATATTCATGACTGATTCATAAAATGGCGCAACAGGAGGTTCTGCGAAAGCATTGGTAAAAGAAAAATAAAAAAACGCCAGAACTAAGGTTTGAATAAATAATTTCATAACGCTATCGCTCAGTTGTGATGCATTAAATGTTAATAAA
>CAIPID010000029.1 GCA_903865015.1 uncultured beta proteobacterium
GGTCAAATCAAAATTCGTCATCTGATCAATATGATCAGTGGGATTGACGTGATCTATGATCGGGATACTATCAAGATCAATGATGCGGGTATTCGCGGGGTTGAAAATGCTCGGGCAGTCAATACCGATTTAGAAAAACTTGTGCGTGAGTGGCAAGGCATTGCCTATGCGCCTGGCACATATTTTAGTTACAGCGAGCTGAGCGCGCTGGCCATTGGTATGGTGCTGCGCGAGGTGAGTAAGATGAGTTTGACCGCCTATGCGCAAAACAACCTCTGGCAGCCTATGGGCGCACAGTCCAATGCCACGTGGCTCCTGGACTCAATGGGTAAAGAATATAACTGTGTGGGTTTTGCTGCGTGTCTGCGGGACTGGACGCGTATAGGGCAACTCATCGCCCAGCGCGGACAGATGCAAGGTCGTCAAGTTGTGAGCAGTGCCTGGATCGATGACTACTATGCGTTTGGTCCCGAAGATGCGACCGTACGGTTTGGTTTAGTAGAAGAGGGCGTGGGGTACAAGAACTTTTACTGGCATCCGCGCCCGGATAGCGCCTGGTTAATGATGAATGGCAAGCATGGTCAGCGCGTGTTAATTGATCGCGCTACACAGACTGTTCTTACACAAACCGCGGTCGTAGATGGTTCGGAATGGAGGGATGAGCTCTACGCTTTGTTTGATGCAGCCGTAGCGCTATAAATCAAACCGAATATCACGCGGTTTGAGTTCGCTGTGTGTTTTACATCCAACCAGAGCGCCATAAGCTAGATACATAAATCACAGTTGTATTGGGATCTGTCTCGTCGGACAGGCTCGCATTCCATCCAAACACTTTAAATTGCGTACAAGCTTGTGCGGCTGGCAATGGGAGCTCAGTCATTGGGTCGAGCGCCTGAGGTACGGCGCCAGACCTGATGACAGGTTGAGCGATCGTCACACCAAAAGCACTAGAGGCAAGCGCCAAGGTATTGATTCCAATGAGAAAAGAGCGACGGCTAATCATAGTGAGGTTTTTGTTTTAAAAGGGGATGCGTGACAAAATCTGAAATTTATTTTAGTTCGCAAACGATGAAAAGCCAAAGGCTTTGTGCCTGCCGAATTTTTCTCTTGCCTGTGCAAGCGTTTGCGAGGCGTACCCTTGATCTCCGACCGCACGCGCGCCCAGATAAGTAAGTTCAAACGCGCGCAGTGTTGGTCGATTAGCAAGATTTAATTTTGCAAGCGCAAAGCCGCGTTTATATTCTTGTTCACTATTGCCATCGGATAAATAGAGCTCAGCCGCATGGTCGGCGAAAGCGAGTTCATGACGCGCTAAAAGCGATTCGTAAGTTTGGACCGCAAGTACGTGATATCGCTGAGCCTCTTGATCATTACCCTCTGCTTGCTGGATCTGTTCAAGCCGCCAGAATACTTCTGGATCACCGGACTTTAAGCTCAGGTGCAGCAAGGCTTGTGCTTGCGTATGATTGCCTGCCGCAAGATAAATTTCAGCCAGATGCACGCTCGCGTGTGTATAGCCTGGTAGGTAAGCAAGCGCCTGTTTATACCAATACGCAGCCTGCTCGGGATCTGTGGTTGAGGCGGTTTCACCCCAGAGTAAACCCAGCTGGAAGCATACCCAGGCCAGCGGAAATGGCGAGAGCTCCTGGCAGGCGGCAAGTGCCTGAAGATAAGTTTGCTCAGCCAATTCAATTTCACAGTGTTCTGCATAGAGTGCAGCAAGTGGCACTAGATTTTGTAATGATGGCTTGAGTTTTGCCCTGGCTTGACGGGAGCTGAGCAGCGTGTCTGGATTTTCACCTGTCGCTTGGTCAAGCGATAAACGAAGCTCTGAAAGCTCATCCGGTGCCGCGTCGAGGTTTTCAGCATTGTGTA
>CAIPID010000030.1 GCA_903865015.1 uncultured beta proteobacterium
GACCTGCGTACTGACTGCATCGTCCACTGAGGGATTTAATCTGTCATTTTCTGATCCGCAGTGGGCTGTCACGCCTGGGCAGTCGGCCGTTTTATATGATGGTGATATTTGCCTGGGTGGAGGTATTATTACCTAAATTATAATTATGGAGACAAGCTGGCATGTCGAGATTGCGTCACTGGGCCTTAAAAACACCTCATAAATCTGCTCTGATTGATCTTGAATCCGGTCGCTCCATTAGTTTCCAGGCCCTTGATCAACGCGTGCAACGCGCTGCGCTCTGGCTGCGTCAGCAGGGCTTGCAATCAGGCGATGGCATATTGCTGCTCCTTGAAAACCGTCCAGAAATCATTGAGCTCGGATTGGCCGCGCGCCGTGCGGGCCTGTATTTCACACCCACCAGTACACACCTGACGTTGCCAGAGCTTGCGCATATCGCACGCGACTGTGGGGCCAAGATACTGTTTGTATCAAGCCACACATCCTCGGTTGTGGACGCATTGCTCAAGCTGCCAGGCCTTGCTGATCTGCGTGTGGTCTGCGTAGGTGACGCGCCGAGTGCAGGGCTCACACCTTATGAGTCTGAATTACTGAGTGTGGACGAGGCGGGCGTTTTGCCTATCTGCCCGTTGGGACGGGACATGTTGTATTCGTCTGGCACCACAGGTTTTCCCAAGGGGATCCGACGCGCGATGGTCTGTGCCGAGTTACGTGATCAACCAGAAACCGAGGTCCTCAATTGGCAGCGTTCATTTGGCTTTGATGATCAGACCGTTTATCTCTCTCCAGCCCCCCTTTATCATGCCGCGCCGCTTCGTTATGTGATGCGTACGGTCGAGATAGGCGGATGTGCAGTTTTGATGAAAAAATTCGATGCTGAGCGTGCCCTCAAGGCCATCGATCAATATGCTGTGACGCACTCGCAATGGGTCCCGACGATGTTTGTGCGCATGCTTGAGTTGCCAGCTTCGGTGAGAAATGAGGTGCATCTGAACACCATGCGGGTCGCGATTCACGCCGCAGCACCTTGTCCCATTCATGTCAAACAGGCACTACTGGACTGGTGGGGCGATATTGTGCATGAGTACTACGGCGGCTCGGAGGGTTTTGGCGTCACTGCAATCGATTCGGCAAGTTGGCGTACGCACCCAGGCTCGGTGGGTCGCGCCACGCTTGGCATGATTCATATTGTGGGCGATGACGGTGAGGAATTACCTTTAGGAGAGATCGGAAAAATCTATTTCTCCGGCGGACCTAATTTCGAATACTGGAATGACCCGCAAAAAACCCAGGACGCTTACAACGAAAAGGGCTGGGCCACCTATGGAGATATGGGCTATGTCGATGCGGAGGGATACCTCTATATGGCAGATCGCCGTACCGATTTGATTTTGTCTGGAGGTGTAAATATCTACCCTCAGGAAATTGAAAATGCACTCAGTCAGCATCCCATGATTCAGGATGTCGCGGTGGTCGGCGTGCCCGATGATGTATTCGGCCAAGTCCCCAAGGCGATTGTGCAACTGCGCGATCATGATCATGCAACAGAACAAATGGCACGCGAGATTATTGCGTATTGCGCCACGCATTTGTCTAAAGTCAAAATGCCTCGCTCAATCGTGTTTGAGGAGGCTTTGCCAAGACTAGAGACAGGCAAATTATTACGTAGGGTGCTGAAAGAAAAGTATCAAGCCAATCCCAAGGCTGGATTTCAGATTAAATAATTGTTTACGCAAACCGCTGCGTTGCACATGACTAAATAGAAGGCTAAAGAGAAAATATGATGCGTACTGTATATCGCGAAGATCACGAACAATTCCGCACGCAAGTCAGACGTTTTGTTGAGCGTGAAATCACGCCTTTTTATGCGGACTGGGAGGAGCAGGGGATTGTCCCTAAATCAGTCTGGCTAAAGGCGGGACAAGAGGGATTACTCAATCCTATGCTGCCAGAGCCATTTGGTGGAGGCGGTGATTTTGGCCACTCAGCTGTACTGCTTGAGGAATTCGGTCGTGCGAACTGCAGTGGCGTTGCTTTCCCTTTGCACTCGGATATCGTCGCACCTTACATACACACATACGGAACAGACGCTCAAAAGCAGCGCTGGTTGCCAGGTATGGCCCGAGGTGAGGTGATCGGTGCAATCGCCATGACCGAGCCTGGTACGGGTAGCGATTTGAAAGCCGTACGCACCACCGCAGTGCGTGATGGCGATGATTACATCATTAATGGCCAGAAAACCTTTATCTCGAATGGCCAGAATGCTGGATTGGTGATTGTGATCGCTAAAACAGATCCTGAGGCGGGCGCCAAGGGTATTTCGCTGATCGTGGTCGAGGAAGGTACCCCCGGTTTTACTAAGGGGCGTAAGCTCAAAAAAATCGGTTTGCGTTCACAAGACACCTCGGAGCTATTTTTTGATAATGTGCGTGTCCCTGCCGCAAATATGCTTGGCGAGCCCAATATGGGATTTAAATACCTGATGCAGGAGCTTGCCCAGGAGAGACTGGTGATCGCTGTCAGGGCTGTGGCCTCGATCGAAACCTTCCTTGCGCGCACCATTATGTATACGCGCGACCGTAAGATTTTTGGTAATTCCGTTTTGTCCTATCAAAACACCAGATTCAAGCTCGCTGAGGCAAAAGCGCAGTGCACCATGCTTAGGGTATTTGTGGATGATTGTCTGGCTTTACATTTCAAGCATGCATTGACGCCCGAGCGCGCGGCAATGGCCAAGCTCAATGCATCTGAAATGCAATCCAGATTGCTAGATGAGTTTTTACAACTCCATGGTGGCTATGGCTATATGTCCGAATATCTAGTCGGTGGGGCCTGGGTGGATGCGCGCGTTGGGCGCATATATGGTGGTAGCAGCGAAGTGATGAAGGAGATCATTGCGCGTACGCTCGAAAAAGATCTGGATATTTAATAGCCGGAAATTAAAAAACCCGAACATCTTAAAAGTGTTCGGGTTTTTTATGTTCCGAATAAATGTATCCGGATGTGCAGGATGCCTTGTTCAGGCGACAGGGGGCGCTGTCTCAATGAAAGCAGGTCGGGTAGCCAGTTTTTTGTACAGCCTGGTCAAATGAGGATGCTCGCTGCGCCAGTCGATATGCGCAAACCGCAGGTCCAGATAGCCTAATGCACAACCGACCGCGATATCAGCCAGGCTGTAATTGACGCCCATGCAGTAGCTGAGCTCACCGAGTGCGGACTCCATCGAGTCCAGTGCCGCGCGGATTTTGCCGTATTGGCGATCCAGCCATTCGGCGCTGCGTTGTTCCTCTGGACGCTTATTTTCCAGAAAGATCGTGATGCAGGCATCCACGGTCCCGTCGGCCAAGGCCTCCCAGCACTTAACAGCAGCACGCTCGCGACCACCTTGAGGGATTAAACGTCCGACAGGTGAAAGCGTATCGAGATACTCAACAATGACGCGTGAATCAAACAGCGAGCCGCCGTCTTCCATAATCAGGCAAGGGACTTTACCAAGAGGATTTGACTCCTGGATTTTTGTATCAGGTGCCCAGACATTTTCAAGTTCAAGCTGGAAGTCGAGTTTTTTCTCTGACATCACAATGCGGACTTTACGTGCGTAGGGACTCGTTAGTGCAGCAATCAGTTTCATCTAGCAACAGTATCGGAATATAGTCCTTCAAGTGTATAGCTTGGCAGCCAATATTTGGACTAAAAGGCGGTGATAAAATTATCCAGGTCCAATCTGTCGTTTTTTAATCAAAATTTTCTCATGCAAACAAATTCCACCCTCAGCGCTCTGAATGCACTTTCCCCTATTGATGGTCGTTACGCTTCGAGGTGCGATGGATTGCGTCCCCTCTTATCAGAGGCCGGTTTTATGGCGCATCGGGTTGAGGTTGAGATTGCCTGGCTGATTGGTTTGTCAGAGGCTGGATTGGCGGAATTGCCTGCCTTTACTCCTGCTGCACGTCAGATTCTAAAGTCGATTGTCAGCGAATTTACCGAGGCGGATGCCGATCGGATCAAGCAAATTGAACGCGTGACGAACCATGACGTTAAAGCCGTTGAGTACTGGTTGAAGGAAAAAGTCGCCGGTCACGCCGAACTCGAAAAGGCCGGTGAATTCATTCACTTTGCCTGTACATCTGAGGATATCAACAATACCTCGCATGCACTGATGCTGACGCGTGCGCGTGATCAGGTACTGTTGCCACAACTCAAAAAGACACTCGAAGCGATCCAGTTTATCGCGCATACACAAGCCGACCAGCCGATGCTGGCGCGTACGCACGGTCAGCCTGCTACACCCACGACGCTAGGCAAGGAGTTTGCTAACGTCGCTGCGCGGGTTCGCGATGCGATCGCCAATATTTCAGCTGTCCAGCCTTTAGCCAAGATGAATGGTGCGACGGGCAACTACAACGCGCACATGTCGGCCTACCCTGAGATTGACTGGGCGGCTTTCAGCGGTCGTGTTCTGAAAGAGCTCGGTCTGAAGCAAAATCCCCATACGATTCAAATCGAACCACACGACTGGATGGCCGCCTTGTTTGACGCGATTGCGCGTACCAATACGATCCTGATTGATTTGAATCGCGACATTTGGGGTTACATCGCGTTTGGTTACTTCAAACAGCGCTTGAAAGATGGCGAAGTCGGCTCCTCGACTATGCCCCACAAAGTTAATCCGATTGATTTTGAAAACGCTGAGGGCAATCTGGGCCTCGCTAACGCCATGCTGCGCCATTTGTCGGAAAAATTGCCGATTTCGCGTTGGCAGCGCGATCTGACTGATTCGACCGTACTGCGAAATCTTGGCGTAGCGCTTGGGTATTGCCTGGTTGCCTATGATGCGGGTTTGCGCGGTCTGGGTAAGCTCGAGGTCAATGCCGCAGCGATTGATGAAGACCTGGATAACTGCTGGGAAGTCCTTGCCGAGCCGATTCAGACAGTCATGCGCCGTTATGGTTTGCCCCAGCCCTATGAGCAGCTCAAAGCGTTAACGCGCGGCAAAGGTATTACACAGGATGCGTTGAAAACCTTTATTACCGGCTTGGACTTGCCGGCAGCGGTCAAGACACGCATGCTGGCGATGACGCCCCGTAACTACATTGGTCTGGCTGCAGAGCTGGCGCGCGCGATTTAAGCTGGTACGATTTAAGCGATTGCTATTTGGAATTTACGCGGTCGCAGTTTTATCGCAGTTTTATTTACGCGTTTTTATTTTTATAACGAACTGAACC
>CAIPID010000031.1 GCA_903865015.1 uncultured beta proteobacterium
ATAAGCACATGAGATCTTTTAAAATCAATCAGATACTTTAAAGCCCGCATTTCACCCATCCATCTATCAGGATCAATATGATATTTGAGATTCGTTGCCTTGGCGATAGATTGTCCAAGCGAGGTTTTACCCACGCCCGGAGGCCCAACCAGACAGAGTATCGGCGCTTTCACTTTATCTACGCGCTGTTGGACCGCAAGATACTCAAGGATGCGCTCTTTGACCTTATCCAGACCATAGTGATCGTTATCAAGCACTGATTCAGCGTTAGGGATGGAGTTGTTGACCTTGCTCTTCTTGCGCCATGGCAAGCCGATGACTGTATCGATGTAATTACGGACAACAGTTGCCTCGGCAGACATCGGAGACATGAGCTTGAGTTTTTTGAGCTCGCTGTCAACCTTTTTGCGCGCGTCTTTAGGAAGATGCGCAGCAATGATTTTCTTTTCGAGCTCCTCGATATCGGCGCCTTCTTCGCCCTCGCCCAACTCTTTCTGAATCGCTTTGACTTGCTCATTCAGATAGTAATCACGCTGTGATTTTTCCATCTGTTTTTTAACGCGACCACGAATACGCTTTTCGACTTGAAGAATGTCGATTTCTGTTTCGAGTTGTGCAAGCAAAGCCTCAAGGCGTTCAGCCGTTGGGAATATCTCGAGCATTTTTTGCTTTTGCTCAAGCTTTAAGGGCAAGTGTGCAGCAATCGTGTCAGCAAGACGACCTGCATCATCAATTCCAGCCAAGGAGGTCAGAATTTCTGGGGGGATCTTCTTATTCAGTTTGACGTATTGCTCAAACTGGCTAACGATGGCACGACGCAGGGCTTCGATCTCGGCGCCCACCGTTGCATCGGGTGTGAGTGGCAAGACCTCTGAAGTGAAATGGGTTTCAACATCCTGAATCGCCGTCACACGTGCTCGCTGAGCACCTTCGACGAGCACCTTCACGGTACCGTCGGGTAACTTGAGCATTTGCAAGATCGTGGCTATACAGCCGATTTCGTAAACATCATCGGGGGTTGGATCATCTTTACCAGCTGATTTTTGAGCAGCCAGCATGATGCTTTTGCCAGCTTCCATTGCGGCTTCGAGCGCACGGATCGAGCGCGGACGTCCTACAAATAGTGGGATCACCATATGCGGAAAGACCACCACGTCACGTAAAGGCAAAAGTGGCAAATTAATCGGTTCTGAAGGCAGGGTCTGGTTTGCAGACATAGTGACATCCTAAGAAGTTCTCGGCAAATCCAAACAGGGTAAAGCAGCCGGCGCTTAACCCATAACTATACGAATATTCTTGTTATATGGACAATAGCTGAAAATTCAAGCGCATGTCGCTCACAAAGTAAAAAGCCCCTACAAAGGGGCTTTTTACTCTACTCAAAGTCGCATTTATGCAGCAGCGTCTTTGAGAATAGTTTGAGTCACCTTGGGTGCCACGACTTTTGCGTCATTTTCATCCGCATAGATGAGCAAAGGTTTGCCCTGACCATCAATTGCAGACTCATCTAGGACCACGCGCTTGATATTGCCATGTGAAGGCAACTCATACATGGTGTCAAGCAAGGCTAATTCAAGGATAGAGCGCAAACCACGTGCACCTGTCTTACGTTTAATTGCTTTACGGGCAATCGCACGCAGTGCAGCGGGACGGATTTCAAGCTCTGTACCTTCCATGGCAAACAGCTTTTGAAACTGTTTGACAACAGCATTTTTTGGCTCAGTCAGAATCTGGATAAGGGTGTCTTCGTCAAGCTCTTGCAAGGTCGCAACAACAGGTAGACGCCCCACCAGCTCAGGAATCAAACCAAACTTAACCAAATCCTCGGGCTCGACATCCAAAAAGGTATCGCCCGTAGACTGGTTTTCTTTTGAATCAATCGTCGCACCAAAACCAATACCTGAACGCTCCGTGCGATTGCGGATGACTTTTTCCAAACCATCAAACGCACCACCAACAATAAACAGAATATTGGTTGTGTCAACCTGAACAAAGTCCTGATTGGGGTGCTTGCGTCCACCCTGCGGGGGCACTGAAGCAACGGTGCCTTCGATGAGTTTAAGTAAGGCTTGCTGAACGCCTTCCCCCGATACATCACGGGTAATAGATGGATTGTCTGATTTACGGGAAATTTTATCGATTTCGTCGATGTAAACAATCGCCCGCTGGGCTTTTTCTACTTCGTAATTGCAGTTTTGAAGCAGTTTTTGAATGATATTTTCGACGTCCTCACCCACATAACCTGCTTCGGTCAGCGTGGTTGCATCAGCCATTACGAAAGGCACATTCAACTGACGTGCCAGTGTTTGAGCCAGCAAGGTTTTGCCTGATCCGGTCGGGCCGATGAGCAAAATATTGCTTTTTGACAACTCGACGTCATCACCTTTGATTTCGCCATGGCGCAGACGTTTGTAATGGTTGTAGACCGCAACAGCCAAGACACGCTTAGGTGCAGTTTGTCCAATTACATATTGGTCCAGAAACGCTTTGATTTCAGCAGGCGTAGGCAAATCTGTACGGATTGATTCGCGTGCACTAGCCTGGGCTTCTTCGCGAATGATGTCATTGCACAAATCAATGCACTCATCACAAACGAAAACTGACGGGCCTGCAATCAGCTTGCGAACTTCAGTCTGGCTTTTATTGCAAAAAGAGCAATGCAGTGCTTTCGTACCTGCGGATGCTTTTTTTTCAGTCATAACGGTCCAATACAGAAATAATTACGTCTTTACGCTGCTGAGTCGGCGCGGGTCGTGAGTACTTTATCGATCAAGCCATAAGCGGCAGCGTCCTCGGCGGACATGAAATTATCACGTTCGGTATCGATTTCGATGCGTTCAATGCTTTGACCGGTATTTTTTGCCAACATGCCATTGAGACGCGAACGCAGATCAAGGATCTCGCGGGCCTGAATCTGGATATCGGTCGCCTGACCTTGGGCGCCACCAGATGGCTGATGAATCATGATGCGCGAGTTAGGCAGTGAGAAACGTTTACCTTTATTGCCAGCGGCAAGCAGGAATGCTCCCATGCTTGCAGCAAGTCCTGTACACAAAGTAGAAACTTCGGGCTTGATAAAGTGCATGGTGTCGTAAATCGCCATACCAGCGTAGACCGACCCACCAGGCGAATTGATGTAGAGCGCCACATCCTTATCAGGATTTTCGGACTCAAGGAACAACAATTGCGCAACGATCAAATTGGCAGACTGATCATTGACCGGTCCAACCAAAAAGATCACGCGCTCTTTGAGCAGTCGTGAGTAAATATCATAGGAGCGCTCGCCCCGACCCGACTGCTCAACCACCATCGGAATGTAACCAAGCCCGGTGGGGGTGACTGAGGAACCACCGTGCATGGATGCATAAAAATCGGTAAAGCGTTGCATAGTTAAGCAGTTCCCATGATTTGATCAAACGGTACGGCTTCATCATCGACCTGTGCTTTAGCCAATGCATGCTGCACGACGTTGTCTTCGAGCACAATGCCTTCGACTTCTGCGCGACGGGCGCGATCAGCCAGATAATAACTGACGACTTCAGCTGGTTTTTCGTAGTTAGCTGCGAATTCTTCGATACGTGCGCGCACTTGCTCAGGTTTAGCCTGGAGCGATTCTTTTGCGACCAGCTCAGAAACCAGCAGACCCAAACGCACACGACGCTCTGCTTCTGCGGTGAATGCATCAGCAGGAATAGGCATCGAATCAGCATTTGGAACACCGCGCTGCTTGAGCTCGGCACGGGCTGCGGCAACGCGCTCTTCGCTTTCGCTCTCGATCAGTGCTTTTGGCACATCAAATGTAGCTGCTTCAACCAGAGCGTTCATCACGCTGGTTTTGGTGCGTGCCATGCTGCGGGCTTTGACTTCGCGCTCAATATTGCCGCGGATGTCGGCAACGAGTTTCTCGACGTCGCCTTCGGCCTGGCCAAGTGACTTGGCGAATTCAGCATCCATGGCTGGCAAAACTGGCTCAGCGACTTCTTTGAGTGTGACG
>CAIPID010000032.1 GCA_903865015.1 uncultured beta proteobacterium
AACCCTCGTGTTCGAGGAGCTTGCAGCAGTTGATCCTTCAACAACAGCGTTCCTGACCATTCACAACATGGCCACCTGGATGTTAGGTCAGTGGGGGACTGAAACTGTTCGCGAGCAATGGGGGCAGGGTTTGTGTAGCGGTGAGTTGTTGGCCTCCTATTGCCTGACTGAGCCTGGTGCTGGTTCTGATGCCGCCTCTCTACTGACGCAAGCGACTGATCAGGGCGATCACTATGTGCTCAATGGCGCAAAGGCTTTTATTTCTGGCGCTGGTGAAACCGATGTGCTGATTGTGATGGCGCGCACGGGAGCATCTGGCTCAAACGGCATCTCTGCGTTCGCAATCGATGCAAAGCTTGAAGGTATCCAGTACGGCAGAAAAGAATTAAAAATGGGCTGGAACAGCCAGAGTACGCGACAGATTATGTTCGATCATGTGCGGATACCAAAACATGCATTGATGGGGCAGGAGGGCGAAGGTTTCAAAATAGCCATGCGGGGTCTGGATGGTGGTCGGATCAATATCGCAACCTGCTCTGTTGGTGCGGCGCAAGGCGCCATCGATGCATCGCGCCAATACTTGCATGAGCGCAAGCAGTTCAAGCAACCTCTGGCCAGTTTTCAGGCTCTGCAATTCAAGTTTGCGGATATGGCTACACATACTGTTGCAGCCAGACATATGGTGAGGCTCGCAGCCTGCAAACTGGATGCATCCAATCCTGATGCGTCAACCTACTGTGCGATGGCTAAACGACTAGCGACAGACTTGTGTTTTCAAGTCTGCCTGGATGCGCAGCAGTTACACGGTGGTTATGGGTATCTAAAAGATTATCCTTTGGAGCGTCTGGTCCGCGATACACGTGTGCACCAGATCCTCGAGGGTACAAATGAAATTATGCGGGTCATTATTGCCCGTCAATTATTAGAAAAGGGTGCAGACATAAGATGAGCGTAATACAAGAAGAAGTCGTGTTGTTTGAAGAAATAGCATGTGCCAATGGCATGAAACTCGGTGTGGCGACACTCAACACCCCCAAAACACTCAATGGCTTATCTTTGGATATGACGCGACTACTCGCGCAGCGCATGGAGGTTTGGGCCCAAGATCCGGATGTCGCGCTTGTCATCATGCGCGGCGCAGGCGAGAAGGCGTTCTGTGCAGGCGGAGATCTCCATACTCTGTATCACAGCATGCTTGAGAATGTCGGCAAGCCATCCACGGCCAATACTTATGCAGGTACATTTTTTGCCGAAGAGTATGCGCTTGATTATCGTATCCATACATTCCCCAAGCCCATCGTTGTCTGGGGTAATGGAATAGTCATGGGTGGCGGGATGGGATTAATGATGGGGGCTAGCCATCGCATCGTGACAGACACCTCAAAATTAGCGATGCCAGAAATCACAATTGGATTATTTCCTGATGTGGGTGGCACATGGATGCTCAATCGTCTACCGGGCAAGACAGGGTTGTTTCTAGGTTTAACGGGTGCGCACATTGCTGCAGCCGATGCAATATTTGCTGGCATGGCTGATTACCATTTGCCACACGATGCCTGGGAATTGCTCCTCTCAAGTTTGAAAACGCAGCGTTGGCATCGTACGCCTGAGGATGCTGCCTTACAGCATGCTAATCGTGTGAGGCATGATGATTTGCTTAATAGCTTATTACACGAACTCAGCATCGATGTGGCGCCCGCCATAGGTTCTTTACAACAACATCTGACTTTGATTCAAAAGATCTGTAGTGGCTCAGATCTGGACAAAATTGTTGCTAATATCTTGGCGCTGTCGGCGCATGAGGATCCCTGGTTACAGCGTGCAGCCAAGACGCTTGCGGCAGGCTCGCCTGGTTCGGCCAGACTAACCTTTACACTGTTGCAACGGACTAAACACGCATCTCTCGCAGAGGTTTATCGTATCGAATGGATCGCCGGTTCGATGTGCGCTTCGCATGGCGATTTCGCTGAGGGTATTCGTGCTTTGCTCGTAGATAAAGATAAAAATCCAAAGTGGAATCCTGCAAAGCTCATCGATGCAACGCCACAATGGGTTGAAAAATTTTTCGCATTACCTTTTGCTGCCAAAGAACATCCACTTTATAAACTTGGAGAATCCGCATGAGCAATATCGCATTTATCGGACTCGGTAATATGGGTGCACCGATGGCTCAAAACCTCATCAAAGCTGGCCACACGCTGCGAGTCTATGATCTGGTTCCATACTCTGTGCAAATACTAGTCAAAGAAGGCGCTCACGCCGCCAGCTCAGCCAGCGACGCGGTGATCGGTGCGGATGTCGTGATTTCAATGTTGCCTGCTAGTCAGCATGTTGAGTCGCTGTATTTGGGTGATGCGGGACTACTTAAAACAATCCCTGCGCATACATTGATTATCGACTGTAGCACCATTGCTGCGGTGTCCGCGCGCAAGGTCGCAAGCGCTGCGCAAGCACTTGGTCTGGATATGATTGATGCACCCGTCTCCGGCGGTACGGGCGGTGCGATTGCTGGAACCTTAACGTTTATTGTCGGTGGCGAGTCGGGATCACTTGAGCGTGCAAGGCCCTATTTAGAAAAAATGGGTAAAAACATTTTTCACGCAGGGGCTGCGGGTGCGGGACAAGTGGCAAAAATAGCTAACAATATGCTGCTCGGCATTGCGATGGCGGGTACAGCCGAGGCACTTGCGCTCGGTGTCGCGAATGGCCTGGATCCAAAAGTTCTTTCGGACATTATTTCAAAAAGCTCTGGGTGTAACTGGGCAGTCGAGCGCTACAACCCCTGGCCAGGCGTCATGGAAAATGTGCCTGCTGCAAAAGATTATGCGGGTGGGTTTGGCGTAGATCTGATGTTAAAAGACTTGGGTCTGGCTGCAGAGGCGGCCATGCATGCCAAGTCAGTCATCCCGTTAGGCGAGCTCGCCCGAAATTTATACGCATTGCACAGCACGCAGGGCAGCGGCAAACTGGATTTTTCGAGCATCGTTAATATGATTAAAAAACCTGACTCAGATAAGTAATGTTGTGTCCCGATGAGTAAATGACTCGCCGGGATCACGATCTCTCACTCCTGCGGCTCGGGTCGAACAACATAAGGCATTGACTGAACGGTCAGCGCGGGGCCATCGGCGGAAATCGCACGAAGCATGGCGTGATCAACCGCCTCAAAACTTGACTCGATCAAGAGGTACGTTTTGTCATCGGTAATCGCGGCATTAATGATCCGTCCGCAGACTTGGTCAGTTCGACTACCGTCATATATATCTGCGCCAGGTAGTAAGGCTTGCAATGCAGCCCCGCTGGAGTTGCCGGCTAAGCCGTTATCCTGAGGTTGCGCAACAATTGCAGCGACCATCCGCCGTTTGAGTGTGCCTCGGTAATGACTGCGCGCAACGATTTCCTGACCTGGATAACAGCCTTTTGTAAAACTTACTCCCTGGATCAGATCCAGATTGAGGGTTTGGGGGATGAACAAATCCTGGATCGCGGCTTGTATCCAGGGCAAACCCTCAATCACATCCAGCGCGTGCCAATCTTGCACCTTGCCAACCGAACAGTGTGAAAGCAATGCATCAACCGCTATTGCCTGGTCCGCATCTGATATGAGCCACCAACGCAGCAATCCATTTGAGGGGGCTGTTATCCAGGTACCCTCGGCTGTATCGGTTTTTTCCCAGACGGTTACGGGCAATCGACAGCCGATAAGCGCTTCGAATTCTGCAATATCACCCGATTGCAGACTTATTCCGCGCACAACACGCTGTGTTTCGGAAAATTTTGCTTTGGCTCGCATCACAAACATGCTCAGCCGTTTGAGCACTGGGGTCAGGATATCCCGCTTGATGATGCCGTGCAAAACAGGTGACTCATCGTCCCGGGAGGTTGTGTGACTCAGCACCATGGTTGCCAGTAGCCTACCTTGGGGCGTGCAATACCCTGCCAGTCGGGCGATGCCCAGTGGTGCGCCAGCAATATCGTTGGTAATTTGACCCTGTAAAAAACTGATCGCATCTGCGCCTGATACTTCAAAAACGGCCAGATCCGGGAGGGCGTAAACAGTCGCCAATCGTTTAGTTTCAAGATTGGAGTGAGTGGGGAGGTGCATCAGAATAGGGGGCATAATTGAGATGATAACGTCTACATTCCGTTAAAATAGCATTTGCATGAATGTCCTTTCAAAAATCCTCCTATTTCTGATTCTGCCCATCATTGTGGCAGCAGCCACTGCCGTGGGAGCAGCCTATTACTGGGCGCATCGGCCGCTTGTTTTACCCACAGAGCGAGTGGATATTCTGGTCCCGCCAGGATCGACCCCCACAAGTATTGCAAAACTCATCAATCAGGCGGGAGTGGCGGTCAATACGCAAGCTTTTGTTGTAATGGCTCGCCTGGGTGAGCTCGATAAAACGCTCAAGGCAGGTGGTTACCAGATCCAGCGTGGTGACAGTGCCTGGGTTGTGCTGCGCCGCATGGCGAATGGCGACATGACTCAGCGACAATTAACGATTGTTGAAGGCTGGAGCCTCAAGCAAATCCGCAACGCACTCGCTCAGCATCCAGATATCAAACAGACCCTCCAACAAATCCCAGACGCGACGCTGATCGCGCAGCTTGACCCACCTGTCCTCGCATCCATTAAGGGATCGCAAGCCGACACCCTCTCGCTTGCCGAGGGACTTTTTTTTCCTGATACGTACATTTTTTCAATTGGTACGACGGATATAGAGATTTTGCAACGTGCGGCGAGAGCCCAGCAACAAGTGCTCAACCGTGCCTGGGACGCCCGCCAGCCCGGATTGCCACTTAAATCCCCCTACGAGGCATTGATCCTTGCCTCAATTATCGAAAAAGAAACGGGTAAGACCTCAGATCGTGCACGCATTGCCGGGGTGTTTGTGAATCGCCTTCGTGTGAATATGCCTCTGCAGACTGATCCAACAGTGATCTATGGCATGGGCGACAGTTATGCCGGAAAAATAAGAAAGCAAGATCTACAGACAGATACCCCCTGGAATACGTATACGCGAAATGGCTTGCCACCGACACCGATTGCAAGCGCAGGGCGTGCGGCACTCAATGCAGCATTACAACCTGAAAAACACCAATATCTTTATTTTGTCTCGAAGGGCGATGGAAACAGTGCATTTTCCACCACGTTGACCGAGCACAACAAAAATGTTTCAACTTACATTCTGGGGCGTAAGCCATGACTACAAAACGTGGCAAATTCCTGACTCTCGAAGGCGTGGATGGCGCTGGAAAAAGCACCCACGTTCAATGGCTAGTCGATACCCTCAGGAATAAAGGCATCGAAGTACTCTCGACCAGAGAACCAGGCGGAACCCCCATAGGTGAAAAGCTCCGTGAACTGTTGTTGCATGAACCCATGGGGCTTGAGTGTGAAACATTGATGATGTTTGCGGCACGTGCTGAGCATCTGCGGACCGTAATAGAACCTGCTCTCTCAACTGGCATCTGGGTTGTTTGTGACCGTTTTACCGATGCGACATTTGCTTATCAGGGTGGTGGTCGAGAACTAGGCTACGACCGCGTGGAGACGCTTGAAAAATGGCTTCATCCCGATTTGCAACCCGACCGAACCTGGTTATTTGATGTACCACTTACTGTCGCCCGTGAGAGACTGAATCGTACGCGCGAACAAGATCGTTTTGAAAAAATGGCCGATGCGTTTTTTCAACGTACTCGTGAGGTTTATCTTGCTCGAGCAAATGCTCATCCAACACGCATGATTTGTGTCGATTCTACGCAGTCAATCGACAATATCCGCAAGGACCTGGAGCTTGATATCGCACAAATCATTGATGCGGCCGCAACCCAATGAGTATCGCTGCTTTTTTACCCTGGCATCAACAAGTCGCTGAACAGTGGCTGGGGCATCGCGAACGTTTTGCGCACGCCTGGCTAATACACGGACTGGCCGGTATCGGTAAAAAGGAGTTTGCGCTCGCAGCAGCCGCATCACTGCTCTGCGAAGAGCCTGTCAACGGGATGGCATGCGGACAATGTCTTGCTTGTGGCTGGGTAAATTCTGGCAATCATCCTGATCTCAAGCGTATCCGGCCCGAAACTGTTGCTCTCGAAGAAGGTGCTGAACAAGAGGCCGAAGACTCGAGCACTGCTGAAACTACCGTGACGGCCGATGCAGGATCCAGTTCAAAACGTGCACCTTCGAAAGAAATTCGTGCGGAGCAAATTCGCGGACTTGAGCCCTGGTTTAATAATGCGACGCATCGCGGGGGCTGGCGTGTAGCCTTGATATATCCCGCCGAAAGCTTAAACGCAATTTCAGGCAATGCTTTACTCAAAGTGCTCGAAGAGCCCCCCCCAAATACAGTTTTTTTATTAGTCGCGGACGCGCCTGACCGGTTGTTGGCAACCTTACTATCCAGATGCCGGCGATTGCCGCTCGCCACACCGCCACTGGCCGTTGCGCATGAATGGTTAGTTGCGCAGGGGGTTAAACAGGCTGAGGGATGGCTTGCCGCTTGTGGAGGCGCTCCGCTTTTGGCAAAAAAACTCGCCGCCCAGGGGAATCAACCGTGTCCAGACTGGCTGAGTACGTTTATAAGGACGCTCTCGCAAACCAACATGCCTGATATCGGCGCGCTGGCTGATGTACTGTCCAAATCTACGCCCGCAGAATGGCTAGACCCGTTACAAAGATTAAGCGTGGACCTGATGCTGTCGGCAAATAATATCTCTTGCCGTTATTTCCCCTCTCTTGAGCCATATCTTCAATTGCTAGTCGCATCGAAACCTTCTGCAGCCCTGAGTGATTTATCCGCTTTTTTGAATGATCAGCGTCGAGTGGCGGGCCATCCGTTGAGCGCCAAATTATTCTCTCATACTGTTTTACAGCGCATAGCAACAGTCTGCTTGCAAACGCAAGCCAGAAAGGAAAGTTAGAAAATGTTTGTTGATTCACACTGTCATGTTGATTTTCCAACATTGGCTGCGCAGTTTCCCGATATCCTTCAACGCATGCAGACCAATAACGTAGCGCACGCGTTGTGCGTCAGTGTGAATTTGCCTGACTGGCCGGGACTGATTGCTTTAGTTGAACAACATGATGCGTTGTGGGCGTCCGTAGGCGTGCATCCGGACTACGAAGACACGACCGAACCCACAGTAGAGGATCTGGTTGCGCGCAGTCTGCATCCCAAGGTGATTGCCATCGGCGAAACAGGACTTGATTACTTTCGGCTTCAGGGGGATCTGTCCTGGCAGCGAGAGCGCTTTCGTTGTCACATCCGTGCGGCAAAACAATCGGGTCTACCGCTGATTATTCATACCCGTTCTTCGGCCGAGGACACGCTCGCGATCATGAAAGAGGAGGGTGCACACGAGGTCGGAGGCGTGATGCACTGTTTTACGGAATCGTGGGAGGTTGCGCAAGCCGCAATGGATATGAATTTTTATATTTCCTTTTCAGGCATTGTCACGTTTAAAAATGCTGTCTCGCTGCAAGATGTTGCACAAAGAATTCAACCCGACCGCATTCTGATCGAAACCGACTCTCCATACCTTGCACCTGTTCCGCACCGCGGAAAGTTAAACGATCCCTCGAAAGTGATCCATGTTGCCGAAAAGCTAGCTGAATTACGCGGCGTGACCCTCAAAGAAATTGAAACGCTGTCTACGAATAATTTCTTCAATTTATTCATTAAGATAAAGAATTAAATTAATCTAATTTATTTAAAGTAAATTATGCAAAATATGATGATGAA
>CAIPID010000033.1 GCA_903865015.1 uncultured beta proteobacterium
ACCAAAGACAAAAAGAACCCCACGATTATTCGTTGTGTTTTCTGGTGTCTCTAAATGGCTTATTTGCCATTTAGCCTCTAGCAGAACGGGTTCCTCCCGGCGACGCAGGGTAACCTTATCCAAGACAGCAAGAATACGTCCCCGCTCATCAGCAACCGAAGCACTGAACTCAAAAATATTTTCGCGCTGTGATAAACATTTCACATACACATAAAATGCTTGGCCTTCAGGCTCATAAATAGACAAACTGCCTATTCTGGCTGGAACCCATGCAGAACCAGTCTGGTCAAGCAAAGGAAATACTGCTTGCATTGCTGCATCAATCGCACCTGCATCCGCCTTGAGCGGTAAATTTGTGCAAACCAACCGAGCCAGGCACTCTTCAGGCCCAAACGATATTTCACTCAGTCTTCTAAAAGTAGACCCATATGAAAACGCAAGCCGTTCATATTGTTCATACAAACTATTCAGATTAAAGTTTTGATCGCAGCGACCTATAAGGTCCTGGAGCTGAAGCTTGTCAGGGTGTATTGACTTCAACAGTCTGAAACCAGCCATCGTTGCGATGGTGTCGTTAGCGTTGGTGACCGTTATCTGCCAGTTTCCGCGACCAAGCGCACGCGCAGACAAATTCATCGACAGGCCGTCACTGCCTGCCTGCAGTGGACTTCGCCACTGCACATCAAACAGCTCAACAGTTTGAACGTCTAAGGCACGCACGGCAACTTGCCTGGCTAGCAGTGCAATCCCCGCACCAGGCAAAACGCCTACACCTTCCCAGCGATGGTCTTTTAGCCAAACATTTTCAGGTCGAAAGGTTTTTCGAAAAGTTAATATTTTTTGACCATCATTTAATTGCTCTGAGTACGCATCAAAGCTCAATTCCTGTTCCGTTGAAGTAGCAAGGTCGACATGTGAGACATTCACAACGGGTGTCTGCTTTGGATGATCGGGCGATTCCAAGGTCTCCAGCCAGTGACGACTACGATCCAGTGCGGTGGGAGGAAGATGCACACGACGTCCAGATGAGACATTTACGCTTGCGATACTGCTCTGAGTAAATTCCCCGCCTGAGGCGACACGCTCAAATTCAGCGATGACTTGATCCAGACTGGATGCTTGAAATGACCACTGTACAGCTCTGAGCGTTCTTCGCTGACCAAGTGTAAAACTGATATCTGCAAGTGAATATTCAGAATCACGAAGCTTAAGCGCTAAATCATGCGCTGTGTTTCGGAGAGCTTTTTCAGTGGATGCTGACAATACAAAACAATGATCGGCTAATGTATGGTTTTTATCTGACTGATCGACAGGTGGTTCCTGTAATACGATATGCGCATTGGTTCCGCCTACGCCAAAAGAACTGACGCACGCAAATTTCTGCCCTACTTTACCTGTCCATGTTTCGACTTGAGTGGGGACATAGAAAGGGGTCCCATCCAAACTGATCTGGCTGTTGATCTGCGTGAAATTCAAGGTAGGTGCGATCTGACCACTGCGTACCGTACAAGCAGCCTTTATCAGTCCAGCAATCCCTGCAGCAACCTCAAGATGGCCCACATTTGACTTGACGGCGCCTAGCGCGCAAGTTTTGTCCTTTCGACCAGAAAAAACACTGGAGAGGGCTTCGAATTCGATAGGATCACCCAGCGGTGTTGCCGTGCCGTGCGTCTCGACATATCCAATATCGGCCGCGTCAATCCCAGCCGCTTTTAACGCTTGAGCCATCACGCGTTCTTGGCCCTGGATCGACGGTGCAGCAAACCCGGCTTTAATTCCGCCATCATTATTGACTGCACCACCTCGGATGACAGCATGAATGGCATCTCCGTCTGCTAGCGCATCTTCAAGACGTTTGAGCAAGACCACTCCCACACCGCTACC
Organism: uncultured beta proteobacterium; assembly: GCA_903865015.1. Classification (GTDB taxonomy): domain Bacteria; phylum Pseudomonadota; class Gammaproteobacteria; order Burkholderiales; family Burkholderiaceae_B; genus Zwartia. The sequence goes on from CAIPID010000033.1 coordinate 1,885, forward strand.
AAATACAGTGCCTGTACCTTGTTCATCGAAGGGGCAGCAACGACCGTCTTCAGAAAATATACCCCCCTCCTGATAGAGATAACCAGCTAACTGAGGCAGTCTGATTGTGACGCCACCCGCAAGGGCCATCGAACAGCTCCCTGCGCGAAGCGCGTCACAGGCTGCGAGCACGGCTACCAGTGAGGTCGAACACGCGGTTTGAATTGCCATACTAGGGCCTGTCAACCCTAGCCTGTAAGAGACCGTGCTCGCGAGATAGTCTCGATCACCTCCGATTAAATGCTGAATATATGCAGCATCTACGACATGATCTGCATGACGTCGATTACGATCCTGACCATACGCCGAAGGGCTCTCTCCCGCCCAGACACCAACCGCTCCCTGTGACTCTGCCAACTCACTCGTATAACCTGCATCTTCAAATGCCTGCCAGCAAGCTTCCAGAAACAACCTGTGCTGCGGGCTGGCAGACGCAGCTTCGGCGGAAGAAAATCCAAAATTTACAGCGTCAAACAAATCAATACCGTCGATCGCTGCAGCAAACTTGCGATATCGCG
>CAIPID010000034.1 GCA_903865015.1 uncultured beta proteobacterium
AATTCCAGCAACCACTCAGGCAAGCTCTCCAACTGATTCGCGGCGATTCGCAACAACTCCAGATTTTTACAAGCCGCCATTTCTGCAGGCAGGGATTTCAATCGATTGCCCGCCACCATCAGCTTTTGTAATAAAGGTCTGCGACCCAATTCCGCAGGGAGCTCGTCAATCTGATTCCCCGTCAGGATCAGCCAGCGCAAATTAGGTGGCAGCGACTCGGGTGACACATGCGCAATTCGATTATTCCTAAACCCCACCATACTCAGACTCTTGCACCGCCCCAACACCTCAGGCAGCTCCGTAAACGGGTTATCTGAGCAAAACAGCACACGGAGCTTATGCAGCCGGTCAAAATCGACAGGCAGAGAGGTGAACTCATTCCCGGAAATATCCAGGATTTCCAGGGTATCGGCCATGTCAAAGATTTCTCGAGGGAACTCCTTGAGTCCTGCACGTAGATTGAATCGGTTTGAATTAGGGTTCAACGTGAGGTTCTGGGATGTATTCATAGCGGTGTTCATATTGCTCAAGCTTAACAAATGCAGAGGGAGTAAACTTTCCCCTCAGTGTTTACCCACCGCTCGTTAACCCACCCCTCATACCCTGAGCTCAAAGCATGATCCTTGTCACAGGCTGCGCCGGCTTTATCGGCAGTAACTTTGTCCACACCTGGCTAGCAAGCCATGACGAGCCGATCGTCAATCTGGACAAACTCACCTACGCCGGCAACCTCGACAACCTGGCCTCGCTCGCACACGACAAGCGCCATACCTTTGTCCAAGGCGATATTGGTGACCGCGCCCGCGTGGATGCGCTCCTCGCGCAATATAAACCCCGCGCAGTCCTGAATTTTGCAGCCGAATCGCATGTCGACCGCTCGATTCATGGTCCGGGAGATTTTATCCAGACCAACGTGGTGGGCACTTTTAATCTGCTCGAATCCGTGCGTGCCTTCTGGTCAGCACTCCCCGAGGCAGAAAAATCAGCGTTCAGATTCTTGCATGTCTCGACCGACGAGGTCTATGGCACCTTGGCGCCCCAGGATCCGCCTTTCGCGGAAACCAACGCCTTTGAGCCCAACAGCCCTTATGCGGCGAGCAAAGCCTCCTCCGACCACCTAGTCCGCGCCTGGCACCACACCTATGGCCTGCCTGTGCTGACCACGAATTGCAGCAATAACTACGGCCCCTTCCATTTCCCGGAAAAGCTCATCCCGCTGGTCATCCTCAACGCACTGAACGGTAAACCCCTGCCTATCTATGGCGATGGCCAGCAAGTGCGCGACTGGTTATTCGTACAAGACCACTGCCGCGCGATCGCACGCGTACTGGAATCAGGTCGCCTGGGTGAGACCTACAACATCGGTGGCTGGAACGAAATGGCCAATATCGATGTCGTCAAAACGATCTGTGCACGACTCGATGTGCTGCGCCCCCGTGCGGATGGCAAGCCCTATGCGAACCAGATCACCTTTGTCGCAGACCGTCCGGGACACGACCGCCGTTACGCTATCGATGCGCGCAAAATCGAAAGCGAGCTCGGCTGGAAACCCCAGGAAACATTCGAATCCGGCATTCAAAAAACCGTACAGTGGTATCTGGACAATCCAAAGTGGGTTGAGGGCGTAACCAGCGG
>CAIPID010000035.1 GCA_903865015.1 uncultured beta proteobacterium
CCGGTCAGGGCAGTGCAGAGCTGGAGTGGGGTCGATGGCGTGTGCCGTGCCGGGGTATCGGCGTTCGGCTTTGGCGGGACCAATGTGCACGCGGTAGTCTCCAATGAAGGGATTCCTGCGAACTATCAACCCACCAGACAACCCCTGCCTGCGCAAGTATTCAATCGACGTGAATTCTGGCTAGAAAAAATTCGCTACACATATTCAATGAGTCATCCAGAAATATCAGTTTCTTCCGTCAAACAAGTTAATGACGTTGTCAGGCGTGTGCTTGCACTCGAAGAAATAGATCTGGTTGGAGAGAAATAATGATGAAGATCCAGTTTAGAACAACCGTGCATCACGATGACTTCATCGTGCACGACCATCGAGTTCACGGTGTGCGCATGATGCCAGGGGTCACCTTTCTTGATCTTGTTTGGAGATTGCTCACGAGTAAGGGCTTGGATCCCGTAGCAGCCGAGATCATTAAAGTCGTGTTTTCTCATCCCGTCATGTTGGGTGAAAACCAAAGCCGTTGCATAAAATTTGATATTGAAACAACAACGGATCAGTGGCTTATTGTCGCGCGCAGCCAGCTATTGAGCGCAGGAATGCCAGAAAGCGAAAGCTGGGATGAAAACTTTCGCTGTAGTGTCAATCTAAATTGTCGCAATATCCGTCTCGGTCGCCAAATTGTCCAAATGCCTGACAGTCAAGCTACTGCAGAGTTGATTCCGATGGAGTCAGTCTATGCGCGTGCCAGGGATGTGGATATTGTTCATCGTGAAAGAATGACTCTGGTTGGGGACATCCATAAGTTCAAGTCACAAGCTTTTGCGGATCTCATGTTAAGTCCGCAAGCAATCTTAGTTGAAGATGACTATGTTGTGCATCCCGCCATTTTAGATTCGGCGACACTCGTTCCTTTTGTATTCCTTGATCATACAAAAATACTAGAACCCTATATTCCGCTATCAATTGAACGGGTCATACTGAATGCACCCGTGCGCGGCAAGATACGGGTTCATGTGTATGACAATCATGATCAGCAAGGTATTCATGACGTTTTGTTCCACAACTATGATCTGTGTGACTTGAATAATCAAGTGCTTGTGCGTGTCGAACGTTTAAGCGCCAAGCGGGTGCGTAACCGGTTTAGTAGTGAACGCTCTTCATCTTTCATTGCAGCAAAGACACATCAGGACGCGTCAGGATCGAAAAGAAAATCAGTACATGCCTTTGATATCTCTGATCATGGCAACTCTGAGTCAAATTTACGTAATTGGTTGACTGCTCAGGTCAGTGACGTGCTGGGCCGTGATATTACCCACGAAGACGCTGAGGTTGGGTTTTATGATCTTGGTCTGGATAGCCGTCAATTGCTAGAGTTCGTGCGCATGTTAGAGCAAGGACTAGGTAAAGATCTTTATCCAACGTTGCTGTTTGAACAAGGGACGATCCAAAGGCTTTCAGCTTATTTATTGCAAGAGCACGCTGATGGCGTAGAAAGCTTATTGCGTCCATCTATTCAAATAGAAAGGGATCCAGGTAAGAGTCTTGATAACTTTTCTTTGTCTGAGTCGCAATCTGTGGAGAGCCAGACTCCCGAACAGAATCTAGCTCAGACAATTATGCTCGTGCCAGTTTTTGAGCCAGAGCCTATTGAGGCACTGGCGCAGGTTTCGTCCGCATTGTTTATGGACATGGAGCGCATACCAGAACTTGCACAAATAGCAAAGTCCTGGCCAGGTTCAATTGCAAAGGCTCCTGGTGAGGCTGGCGTAGTTTTTATCGGGTGGCGTGGTGTCGCAGACGCGCAAAGATTGTTTGAAGTGTGCGCCAGCATCACCAGTGAGGCAATACTCCTTGTTGTTCACCCGCAAGGTGTGCGTGGCTATGCAGAGCAATCAGCTGTGAGTGGCTTGTTGTCGAGCGTGTCGCTTGAGCGTCCCATGCTCCGCTTAATCAGTATTGCCGGTGCGAATGTTACTGAGCTGAGCTCAGAGACGAATGCTGCGCAGCCGGGTTTTCAGGCCGTACGCTATCACGGCGGCCAGCGTTTGCAACGTCGCTTCAAGCAGATCCCGGCTCCACAAAATACGTGGCGTGCACAGGGTGTGTGGGTCATCTCGGGCGGTTTGGGTAGTCTGGGACTTAGTTTTGCGCGCGCACTGCGTGCCGATCGTGCAAAAGTTGGCCTCATCGGACGACGTTCACCGTCCAGTGCGCTTGCACAGCAACTTAAGCAAGAGGGTATTGAATGGGTCGTTGCTGATGTGAGTGACTACGCTTCGCTCGCAATGGGTCTGGATGCCCTGCGCGAACGACTGGGGCCATTCACTGGTGTGATTCATGCTGCAGGTGTATTGCGTGACGGCCTAGTGATGTCAGGCGTCGATTCCGCTGCAGTGCATGCCGTGTTAACACCCAAAATGACAGGTGCAGCCAATCTTGATGCCCTGACACGCAACGATCCATTAGATATATTTCTACTTTGTTCCTCCGTGAGCGGTAGTTTTGGCAATCTTGGTCAGGCAGTTTATGCCTATGCCAATGGCTCGCTTGATGGCTTTGCACAAGATCGTACAGGCCCAGGCCGAACACTTTCAGTAGGATGGCCATTATGGGCTGATGGAGGGATGCAGGTGCCTGAGGCGGATGCGAAATCGATGCGAAATCGATATGGCATGCAGTCTATGCCCACTGGGTCAGGCATCGCTACATTGTTCACTTTGCTTGGGGCTGATGCACTGCCACCGCATGTCGTGGTGCTGCATGGTGAGCCTCTGCGTTTGTGTCAAACACTTGGCGTTATTCCACTTTCAGTCAATCACGCGTCTGTCACTAAATTAATTCCAGAATCTGTTCAGACGCAAAAAAGTAACCAGCCGGTTGAGCAGGATGATCCGATTGCGGTGATTGGACTTGCAGGACGTTATCCGGATGCTAACAATCTGAATGCTTTCTGGAGCAATCTGATTGCTGGAGTAGACTCGATTTCTGAAATCCCCTTTGAACGCTGGGATCATCGCGCATACTTTGATGCTACGGGTGAGACACCCGGTAGCAGTCGGTCACGCTGGGGTGGTTTTATCGATGGCGTTGATCAGTTTGACCCACTTTTTTTTCATATTTCACCGCGCGAAGCCCGTGCGATGGACCCTCAGGAACGCTTGTTTATCGAAACATCGTTTGCTGCACTTGAGGATGCAGGCCTGTCCCGTGAATCTGTTGCAGGAAAACGTGTTGGGGTCTTTGCGGGAGTGATGTGGAGTCAGTATCAGTTATATGGTCTGCCAGCTGCTCAGCAGAATTCAACGATCGTGCCTATGGCGTTTAACGCTTCTGTGGCTAATCGTGTTAGCCATATTTTTGACTTTCGAGGTCCAAGCCTGAGTTTGGATACGGCATGTTCTTCATCGCTGACCGCTCTGCATCTTGCAATTGAAAGCCTGCGAAATGGAACGAGTGATCTAGCACTTGCTGGTGGGGTGAATTTAACGCTCCACCCCTTGAAATATCAATTCCTGAGTCAAGGCCGTATGCTCTCGAGCGACGGACGTTGTCGCACCTTTGGTGAGGGAGGAGATGGCTACGTTCCTGGCGAGGGTGTTGGCGTCGC
>CAIPID010000036.1 GCA_903865015.1 uncultured beta proteobacterium
AAAAAACCCCCCCATCCTAATTTTGGATGAAGCAACCAGTGCGCTCGACAGCACAACCGAAACCAAATTGACCCAGGCCCTCGAGGCCGTCATACAAAACCGTACTACGTTAATGATTGCACACCGATTAGCGACAATTCGCCGCGCGGATCGCATTCTGGTGATGGAGTCAGGGCAAATCATTGAGTCAGGAACCTTTGACGAACTCTACCAACGGGGCGGTAGATTTACACAGCTCGTACGAGAACAATTTACTGAATTACCTGACAGGGTCGCATCATGACTGGATTTTCATCACAATGGCTTTCACTACGCGAGTCTGCAGACCACCGCGCACGTAACGTAGCACTTCGTCAGGAAGTAATTCAGCACTTCGAAGAGAAACGACCCGAATTAGGCAAGTCAGAACAAACTCCCCTCAGAATCACCGATCTCGGATGCGGCACAGGTTCGAATTTACGCGCGTTAGCGGAAGTTCTCCCCGCATACCAGCACTGGACGCTGATTGATTACGATCCGGCATTATTAAATGCGGCTCGAATGACGTTGAGTAAGTGGGCTGATCATGTAACTGCACCAAACAGTGGTACTGAAACAAACACAGAACTTAGATGTTTAAAAAACGGTAAACAAATAACCGTGAATTTTATGCAAGTTGATCTAGCTAAAAATATAGGAAACGTGCTGGATAATAAGATAGATCTGCTGACTGCCGCAGCATTCTTTGATCTCGTCTCACCCGAATGGATCACGCGATTTTGCCAATCACTCAAAGCCCCACTCTTTACCGTTTTGACTTACGACGGTATTGAAAAATGGTCGCCAGCACATTTCGCGGACCAATCTGTATTAAACGCCTTCCATGCACATCAGGCGACCGACAAAGGCTTTGGGTTATCTGCCGGACCTGGTGCGATCGAAATGATCCGGACTCAACTTTCCATTCGCAACTTTAATGTGCGCCTGGCGCAAAGCCCCTGGCTACTTCAGGCACCAGAAGATCAGGCACTCATGCAAGCACTGGCAACAGGATCCGCCGCAGCTGTTGCGCAGACCAACCAGATTGCAACTTCCGATCTCACTGCATGGTTAAGCGCGCGCATGCTGGCCCAAAGCTGCGAGATCGGTCACTGGGATTTATTTGCGATCCCTCATTAACCAGGTCGACGCATTTTAAATAACTGCTCCGGCCCAACCGTAAAATAATCGGCAGGGCCACCACCACGCATCACATGCCCGGCACCAGCCGTATCGTAGACACCGTCTTTCAACAATGATTGATCGATATGCACCGCGATCACCTCGCCCAGCACCATCCAGGTCGGCACAACCACACCCGCGGCCGTTTCGAGCTGCATGACTTTGGTAACTTTGCACTCAAAAGAAACTGGGCTCTCTCCAACACGCGGGGCATTAATCAAGCGTGACGGAGCTTGTGTCAATCCAGCCAACTCGAACTCATTGACCTCTGGTGGCACAGCGGCACAAGTTTGATTCATCGCCTGCGCTAAAGGCATTGTCACCAGATTCCAAGCAAACTCGCCCGTTTCCTCGGCGTTACGTACCGTGTCTTTGTAGTTAATACTAGAAAATGCGACGATGGGTGGTACATAGTTAAACGCATTAAAAAAACTATAAGGCGCCAGGTTAACGATGCCATCTTTACTTTTGGTGGAAATCCATCCGATCGGACGTGGTCCCACAATCGCATTGAAGGGGTCGTGCGGTAAGCCATGGCCGCTACGCGGCTCATAATAATGATAAGTTTTTGACATCACCTGATCCTAAAATATTCAAAATACAATAATGGACTAACTATACAAGGCAAAACCTTGGATTTCACGATCGATAGAACGTTTGCGCCCCAGACTGGAAAACCCGATGAATCAGCAGGACCCTGCCACACTCAGTATTACAACACTTTCATTTACCTATCCGGACCAGCCGCTGTTCGACAATCTATCTGTCACCATTCCTTTAGGCGTCTCACTGATTCGCTGCGATGAAAGTCGTGGCAAATCAACATTGATACGATTGCTAGCCGGTGAAATCATGCCTGAACATGGCAAGATCAGCGTAAACGGAATCTGCTCTGATAATGAAAAATCTCTCTACCAGAAACACGTGTTTTATATTGATCCCCGCACTGAAAAATTCGATCAAATTTCTGCGATGCAGTATTTAGCTCAAATTGAAAGAACTCATCTTGATTTTGACAGCGTACGCATTCCACATCTCATTAACGGGTTAGGCCTGGCACCGCATCAGGACAAACCACTTTATATGCTTTCAGCAGGTTCTAAACGCAAAGTATGGATTGCTGCAGCTATTGCGAGCGGTGCGAAAATCACCTTGATCGATGATCTGACTGCGGCACTGGATCTCGGATCAATCGAATTCATTACTGAACAGTTGATTCAAATTTCCCAACAGTGCGACAGACATTTCATAGTCTCGCACTACGACACGCTGGACCGCGTTCCGTTTGCTGCAGTCATTGACATTTAATCTAGCAATTTAAGCCACTACTTTAAGCTACCGCATTACGAAGCGTACCGACCTTTTGGATCACAACCTCAACCACATCCCCATGCTGTAAAAAGCGAGGTGGCTTACGGCTAAAACCCACGCCCTCAGGTGTGCCGGTTGCAATCACATCGCCAATACGCAGCTCAGTAATACTCGACAGGTATTCAATCAGCTTAGGTACGGTGAAAATC
>CAIPID010000037.1 GCA_903865015.1 uncultured beta proteobacterium
ATTGATGTCCGTCGCTAGCCGTATGGAGAAAAGCTACAACAGGAATGCCTGCTGCCATGTGTCCTAGTATTTTTCCAGGAACAACGGGTGTTTTATTTTGTGGGCTTAAGCAAACGAGCCCAATGCTGCACATTGCTAAGAGATCTGGATATACGTCTCTAGATATAAATCCTTCAAACCGAACATTTTTTAATTTTTTTTCTTGAGTCAGTGCAATGAGTTTTTCTTTCTCTTTTCCATCACCAACAAAAAGAAAAAGAAGGTCGGGTATGTCTTGAAGTTGCTCTGCTACATGTATGACAAGCTCAAGATATTGCGATGGGCCCATCACTCCAGCAAAAACAGCAACATGCTTTTGTGTGATATTCCATTTCTTACGAAAATCTACAGCCGCGTGCTGTTTCTCATCAGTTTCTGTTGTGTGATGATCAATATCTACCCAATTGTGCAGCAGTCGTAACTTCGGCTCAAGTTCGGGGTGCTGCTGTAACACCATCTGCCGGTTGCCCTCTGAGTGCACGGTCACAATGTCTGCAGTGCGGTAAGCGTAACGCTCAATCGCTTGAAAAAATTTAATCTGCATCTTGCTAGTCAAAATGCCTAAGTCAATCGCATTTTGTGGGAATAGATCCTGTACGTTCAATAAGTTTCGTACGCCTTTGCGTCTTAGCCAGCTACCAACAAGTGCGAGAGGTAACGGCGGGCTATAAACGACGACGGCTTCTGATTTAATTTTGTGCTTACGGAGCTTGAGTAAAAACTGCAATGGCATCAGTAATTGCGATAGACCACGCACAATGTAGTTCACATTGTGATGAGGGAGCGTCTTTACTCGGATAACAGCGATTCCGTTTTCGTTCTCGTACTCATTAAAGGTTTTTTTATCTTGATCCTGATCTAGGTTGTACTCTGGCCAGGTTGTAATGACGGTCACCGAATGACCTCTCTGATGCAGCTCTTCTGCGAGCTCAAGCATCAGGTGCGAAGCTGAGCGGATCTCCGGAGGGTACGAGTCCGTGACGAGCAGGATATTCACGCAATCGATTCCACTGAAATCACTTGCGCTGTCGCCAGTGCTCGCTCGATTGCAAAGATGGCTGCCATGGTAGAAAACATTTCATTAGCAGAGACGAGAGGCGTTTCTTTGTGCGCTACACAATTAATGAAATGTGTCAGCTCTTCGGTATAGCCCATCTCCTGATTCCGTGTTTTAAACGTATCAGTTTTACCGCTTTGATGTAGTTCACTGATACGGAAATCTTTTGAGGTGATGGTTTTACCATCAAAGAATATTTCAAGCATCTCGCGTGAAAACGCTTTATCGCCAGAGGCAGAGTAAATCAGAGTACCAACAGAACCATCGGTCAGCTTGAAACTGATCGCAATGTTGTCATTGTTAACGGAGGTTCGATTGTCACCTGATATCCGCTCCGCAGAGACGCGTGCCACTAATGCCCCTGCGAGTGATTGGATTAGATCAATGAAATGTGACATTTCTCCGACAACACGGCTACGGCCCTCGTCCTCAGAGTGAACCCAATGTGATGCCGGTACGAAACCAGTATTCACACGCATCTGCATGACTAAGGGTGACTGACGAGTTCCGAGCCATTTTCGCATTTGCACAGCATGCGGTGAAAAACGACGATTATGGCCAACAAATAATATGGGTAAAACTGTGCTTTGCGCAGCAAGTGTTTTTAATTCACTTAACTCTAGTTCAGTTGTGCAAAGTGGTTTTTCAAGGAAAAGTGCTTTGCCGTGGTTAATTGCATCTGCAACCAATCTAGCATGTTGGCTGTGAGGTGTCAGACCGATGACGGCATCGATATCTGGATTATTCCAAATCGAATTTCCGTCGGTAGCTTGATTTTCAAACCCAAATTTACGTGCGCTATGCTCGACGCTCGCGCCAGAACCTGTTGCTAAGGTGTGAAGCGATATGCCTGCTTGTTTTTGCAGGGCAGGCAATAGCAGTGCTTTACCAAATAACCCTGCACCAATCACGCCAACTTGGATCTTATCGCTTGTTTTAATTGAATTAGCACGGGTAGTGGGTAATTCAAGCGTACGTTCTATTGTCGCGGTATTGGGATATTCAAGTAAAACACCGATAGGTCCTACCAGTTTGCCCGCGATGAATTGCGAGTAAACATCTTCCGCTTCGGTGATTTGAAAGCGGTGGGTGATTAACGGTTGAACATCGACTTTTTTATCTGCCAGTAAACGCAGGAATTCTTGCAGATTTCGCTTTTGTGTCCAG
>CAIPID010000038.1 GCA_903865015.1 uncultured beta proteobacterium
CGCACCCGACAATGCGCCAGGAAAACCAGCCAGAACTCTACGTGCGATTTTTGCCAACCAGCGATTAGTCATACCGGCCACAGCATTTTGCTCATGTAAAACCAAAGGTTTAGCGCGTAGCGCAGCGACGACACCGCCCGGGAATGCGACATAACCACCCATGCCGAGCACAACATTAGGACGCACGCGGCCAAATTGGCGCCATGCCTGGCACATAGCCTTGAGTAACAAAAAGGGTGACTTTAATTTAGAGAAAAGGCCCGTTCCGCGAACCCCTGCGAAACGTAAGGCAACGAGCGGATAGCCTCTGGCCGGCACCAGTTTGCCTTCCATTTTGTCTGGATTACCCAGCCACTGAATATTCCAGCCGCGAGCCCGTAGCACATCGGCAACAGCCAGACCGGGCATGATGTGCCCACCCGTACCGCCTGCCATGATCAAAAGTGTCGGAGACGCACTCATGCGCGACCTCCGCGCATAAGCGTGCGACTTTCATAATCGACGCGCATGACGATCGCCAGGGCAACCAGGTTCATCACGATACCCGAGCCACCATAGCTCACCAACGGCAACGTCAGTCCTTTTGTTGGTAACAAGCCGAGGCACACGCCGATATTGATAAACGCCTGCACACCAAACCAGATACCTACGCCTTGAGCGACCAAGCCACCAAATACCCGCTCCATCGCAATCGCTTGTCTGCCGATTTCAAAGCAGCGCTGCACGACGATCGCGAACAAAATAATCATCAGCATGACCCCAGCGAAACCTAACTCTTCACCAATTACTGCCATGATGAAATCGGTATGCGCCTCAGGTAAGTAATGTAGTTTTTCGACGCTTGAGCCCAACCCGACGCCGAGCCAGGAACCACGACCAATCGCCATTAATGAGTGAGATAACTGGTACGCGGTTGATAACGCGTTATCCGGATTCCAGGGATCGAGGTAAGCAAACAATCGTCCACGTCGCCAAGGGGAGAACCAGATCACCATTGAAAACAATGTCAACAACGCGGCCGCTAGGGTTGAAAATATTCTTGCGTTAATGCCACCTAAAAACAGAATGCCAAAGGCGATCGCGACGATCACCATCAACGCGCCCAAATCAGGCTCCTTGAGCAGTAAGGCACCCACAACTGCGAGCGCAACAGCCATTGGCATGAACCCGCGCATAAAACTATTCATTTGATCTTGCTTTCGGATCGTATAGTCCGCGGCAAATAACAGTGCGGCGATCTTCATCATCTCCGAAGGCTGAAAATTCACCGGACCCAACGGCAACCAGCGCACAGCATGATTGACCTTGCGTCCGACGCCTGGAATTAAAACGATCAGTAACAACAGTGCTGCCAGTCCAAAAATCCAGAATGCGTACCGTTGCCAGGCTATAACAGGAACAGTCAACGCGAAAGTTGCCGCAAACATCCCTGCAGCAACAAACAGTCCCTGACGAAGCACAAAATAATAACGACCAAAATTTGCATAGCGAGGTCCATCAACCAGAGCGATGGACGCCGAATACACCATCAACATTCCCATGGCAACCAGGATCGTCGATGCCACGACAAGTGGCAAATCGTAGTTGCGCATAGTGGTGCGGCCGGGCCGCACGGCATTGACACTGTTGGTGAGTTCGGCGAAGAGGCTCATGCAACCTCCCCCAGGTCAAGGGCCAACTCCGTGACCTCATCGATGAATACCTGACCGCGATGTGGATAGTTGCGAAACATATCCAGACTCGCACATGCAGGAGACAACACAATTGCGTCACCCTCGACAGCCTGCTCAAAGGCGGTTTTTACCGCCTGACGCATATCCGCAGCCGGCAAACATGGCACACCTGTCTGAACGAGCGTATCAAGAATAATGGGAGCATCCTGTCCGATCAAGACAACCGCTTTTGCATGTTGCTTCACAACTGGCACGAGTGGAGAAAAATCCTGTCCCTTACCCACACCACCGGCGATTAACACCAAACGACGGCCAAGTCCTTCAAGACCGGCCACAGTGGCGCCTACGTTTGTTCCCTTGCTGTCATTGAAAAAATCCACTCCACGGACGCTGCGCACGAAAGCCATACGATGAGGCTCACCCACATAGTCATGCGCGGCACGTAACATCGGTGACCAGCTCGCGCCTGCAACACGCGCTAACAACATCGCGACCTGGCAATTCAACGCATTGTGCATGCCGCGCACGGTCAACGCATCAACCGGCATCAAGCGAACTAGTCGGCCAGGCTGACGGACCGGCGCGGGGGTACCCTTTTTACGACGCACCGGCTGCACCACTTCATCTTCAAACACGTTCAACTCTGCGCTTACGAACCAATGCACATCGTGACTGGTTTCCATGCCCACATCGCCGGAGAGCATAGGCTGATCTCGACCAAAACTGCGTACATTCAGCGCGTTGATATTTTCGATCATCGCCATCACACGCGCATCATCGCGATTGACCAGGCATATATCCGACATCGTGAATATCCTGGCTTTCGCGTGCGCATAGGATTCCATATCGCCATGCCAGTCCAGATGATCCTGTGTGACATTCAGTACTGCGGCTGCCTGCATGCTTAGAGTGCTGGTTGTCTCAAGCTGGAAACTGGATAATTCGAGCACCCAGACATCGGGCAATTCGTGCTGATCCATCGCCTCCATCAGTGCGTGCAATGCAGCGGGACTGATATTACCCGCCACGCGAGCATGGATACCTGCTGTCTGAAGCATTAACCGAACCCACGCGGTGACAGTAGTCTTACCGTTTGTGCCGGTAATGCCAATCACACGCGGCGAATAGTTTTGCGCAATATTCAGTTGCTTGAGTGCTCTGGCAAAAAGCTCAATTTCGCCAATCACTTCTATATTGGCAGCACGAGCCTCCTCCAGCAACTCTTTGACTGGAGACATACCCGGCGCTAGTCCGGGACTCAAAACCAAGCGATCAACACCTTCGAGCAAGTCGATCGGAAAAACATCACATCCCAAATAAAACTCAACGCTTGCATCACCCAGCGCCTCTTTAAGCGCCACCAATCCAGCGGGCTCTGAGCGCGTATCAGCAATGCGCAAAGGCACCTCGTTGCGGGCGCACCAACGTGCAGCCGCAGAACCGGTTTCTCCGAGCCCAACAATCAGGGTACGGGAAAGGATTGAGGAAGATGAAATGAATTCGTTCATCGAATTTTCAAGGAAGCCAAACCAACAAGCACCAGCATCATGCTGATGATCCAAAACCTGACAACGACCTGTGTTTCTTTCCAGCCACCGACCTCAAAATGGTGGTGCAACGGCGCCATTTTCAACATACGCCGGCCTTGTCCATACCGGCGCTTGGTGTACTTGAACCACGTCACTTGAATCATCACTGAGAGGGTTTCAACCACAAACACGCCACCCATTATGAACAGCACAATCTCTTGTCTGACGATAACGGCAATCGTGCCCAACATCCCGCCCAAAGCCAACGCACCCACATCGCCCATAAACACCTGAGCCGGATAAGCGTTAAACCAGAGGAAAGCCAATCCAGCTCCTGCCAACGCCGCGCATAACACCATCAACTCGCCGGCTCCAGGCACATAAGGAAATAATAAATATTTTGAATAGTCCACACGCCCGACAACGTAGGCGAAAACACCGAGGGCCGAGCCGACCATGACGGTCGGCATAATCGCGAGACCATCCAGACCATCGGTCAGATTGACCGCATTGCTCGTACCGACAATGACGAACCAGGTTAGCGCCGCGAATCCAAACACACCCAAGGGATAACTAATGCTCTTGAAAAATGGCACGATCAAATCTGCGCGGGTGGGTAACTCGACGGAAAATCCGCTGATCATCCACTCACTGATTAAATGCCATACATTGGCATTGGCCGGTGCCGATATCGCGAACGTCAGATAAAGCGCCGCAACAAAACCAATCACTGCTTGCCAGAAAAACTTTTGTCGGGCAGGCATACCTTGAGGATCACGGTAAACCACCTTGCGAAAATCGTCTTTCCAACCAATCCAGCCAAATCCAAAGGTCACGAGTAAGACCACCCATACATAACGATTGCGCCAATCAGCCCAAAGCAAGGTACTCACTCCGATCGAAATCAAAATCAGCACCCCACCCATGGTCGGCGTACCGGTTTTAATTAAATGCGTTTCTGGACCATCGCTACGTACAGCTTGCCCAATTTTCAATGCGGTCAGTTTTCTGATCACGGCAGGACCTGCGAGCAGACCAATCATCAGCGAGGTCGCGCAGGCCAGCAC
>CAIPID010000039.1 GCA_903865015.1 uncultured beta proteobacterium
ACATGTGAGCCATGATTTCACTAATGGACGCCTGTTTAAGCAAGTCAACAAAATTCAAATTCTTTTTTGAAAACTTACGAATAGTCAGACAAGCACCATGTATAGATATCGGTGGAATCACAGCGTTTATTCTTGAACCATCGCTCAATCTTGCATCCACCATGGGTGAGGACTCGTCAATCCTCCTGCCTAATGGAAAAACAATGCGATCAATCACAGATCGAACAGCCATATCACTACTAAAGACAGCAGGATGACGCTGAATTTGTCCATGTTGTTCCACATAGATCAAATCATGTCTATTAACCATAATTTCAGAAATATCTGGATTCTCGAGCAGGGTCTCCAAAACACCTAAACCTACCGCCTCGGCTGAAACCAAAGTGATCAACTCGCGCTTTTTTATATCGGTATCAATTTCTGCATAGTCTTTAATCAATTCTTCAACGCAATTTTCAGCTTCCTGCCGCAATGCGATATCCGACAAAGCAGAAACGTCATGACGCCTTAAATCTAGTGCTTGGATCAAGGATGCATGCAAGGCACGTCTGATATCAAGAGATACAGCCGTATCCCCTGCGATCTGGCATTTATTGAATACAAGTTGATTATTGCTAAAGTCATTACTCGAATCCGATTGAGCGTTGTCACGGGAATCGATATGCTGAGCTTTGGCTGCGAATAATATTGAAGGCTCATTAAGCATATTGGCTGTAGTTGTTTCTGCAATATGCAATTTGCAAGGACCCGCTATACACGTGTCTGCGTACTTGAGAGGACCAAACCTTGTTATACGCCGCCCGTTAACACGAGTACCCATGAGAGAGCCAAGATCTTCGATATAAACGCCATCAACTCCCCGTCTCAATAAAAAATGATTTTTAGCGATACGCCAGTGCATCAGCCTCAAACCGCACTCAGCCCCACGACCAACTAATAAAGGAAGAGGACGAGATTCTGTCAAAACTTGACCGTCTTCGTAATGAATATCGAGCGTAATCAAGTGGGATCCTCCCATTGGGATGGTTGCGTAGTCGGAGTGGTCGGCACATCGGCATCGTTTGCACTTTCCCACTGGGATGATTCACCATAAAAAGAAGGTGTATTCAATTGTGGTTGAGCATGCATTTGATGCTGCAAACGTGGGGATTCAGGAAAAGCATTGGAAACTATCTCGCGACCACTATCGACACGTGACTGCATCTGAGGATGGTCCGCATCAACGACGACCGGAGTCACAAATATCGCAAGTTCGGTTTGTCTGGCCATTTCACGGGTTACACCGAACAAACCACCAAGAACCGGAATATCAGATACACCAGGAATACCATCCCGGTCGGAGGAGCGTTCCCTGGAAAGAAAACCGCCCAACACGAGTGTCTGACCTGATCTGACATTGAATTCGGTTGCGGCTTTGCGAATTTTCATGGCTGGCCCTCCCGGCACGTTGATCGTTGTATCGACGGAGCTCACCTCGATTTCAATTTTTGAACGTACCGCACCATGTCGATCAACATTTGGGGTGATATTTAACGACACTCCATATTTTTTAAAGGTAGTCGTTGATTTACCGTCTTTATCTACAGAGGCATACGGTACCTCTCCGCCTGCTAAAAAAGATGCGGTCGATCCACTACGGGCGAGTAATTGGGGTTGCGCAAGTATCACTGCTTCGCCCGACTTGGACAACGCAGCGAGACGCGCCGAAAGCAAAGCATTGAGACCCAGATAACCTGCGGGATGTTTCAAAGGAAATGGGACATCCAGCAAAGCCTCACCCGGACGTTGACCAAGGGATGAGGAAGCACCATCCCAGGCCACGCCAGCATGCATGCCGCTGTTGGCTCCCGGATCCCATCGAACGCCGAGCTCCTGCATCCGTGAGGAAGGAATTTCTATCACCTGAACATCCAGCAAAACCATGCGGTCCCAGCCAAGTTGACTCGTCAGATCCAACACCTCTGGATAGCGAGAGGCAAACCGTGCAATCTTCGCCTGATCCGCATCGCCAATATCCTCACCTTCGATCACAATTTTTTCACCAACGATCGAACTCCGCGCCTTCGGAATGGAATCTAATAAAGAATTTATTTCGCGGTGAATACGACTTAATCCAGATGGCTTTACTTGTATGAGATAAGAATTGCGACGTCCTCCCTTTAACCAGATATCGACCGTCGTTGCCCCTTTGGTTTTACCGAACACAATTACTTCATGACCGTTGATTTCGGAAGCCTGCACGACCTGGCTGTTACCCACCGCTATGCGTTGCATACCAGCGGCTTTCAACACCACGGAAGCCCCTGTCTCAAGATCGATTGTTTGTGATGCCTGAGCAAAAACCGTCAATGGATATATCAAGATGTATAACAACAAAATCGCGACTAATTTCAACATTACGGTGTGCTCAGTGATTCTGTAGAAAACTGAGCACTTAATTGCGCAGCGATTCCTTGTAGATCGTCTGCGGATATACGATCTCCGTACAAAATTGGAATAGAAACCGCATCCGGAGAGTCCATGCCGAGTAACCCCGCTAAATGTCCTCGAGGAAGTGTTTGACTATGCGCGGGCGTTAATGGCTCGTTAGCTTGACTCAACACTGCCGTGATCGTGCCAGTCTGTCTGGCAGAGACGAGTTTTACAGCGTCTTCTGGCGAAGTAGAAAGTGTCAACGTTGCGAAGTTATCCTGGCGCGATACATTGCCTGTGTTGAATGTACTCAAATCACGCCCCGTCGCTAATACTTCTATCCCTGAGATCAGGAGGGAGGTCACACGTTTTGACTGATGTTCAAAACTCACATATAAATCAATTAAATCGCCAGGACTGAGCAATCCAGACAGAGAATTAATCTGATCGACAGGGATCGTAATAGCGCGCTTACCAACGGGCAAACGCGCAGATAAAGCGATTGCTGGTTTATCCGAAGTGTTAGCCCAATGTAGTAACTGACCTGCGGTGAGATCGACATCGAGTTGTTTACCAATAAGGAGTTCGGCTTGCTCCACGGGAATCGCGTCAGCGGTAATCCAGGCACTTGGGAAATCATGCGTGGCTAAGTCTTCAATTTTGAGAATTGATGATCGTGCTACATCACGGGCAGCCACGACACGCTTAACATGAGGCACACGAGACCTCATCTCAATCTCTCTTGTTTTACTATCCAGATGCTGATTGATTGCAAATGCAGCGATTGATCCAAACAACAGCGAAACAATCATCAGAAACCAGTTCTTATGCATAGTCAGCCACAAAGTCATTGTTCAATACTCATGACAGATATGCGGGTCTGTAAGGCTTTTTTCTGTATTTCAATGCGCGCATGCTTATTACCGCAAACGACTTCTAAAAGTGTAGAGGAGCCAGACTGTGAGCGCAATGGGTATTCCGCAAGACTAATCCAGCCATGTTTCTTTAAACGATGATGAATAATTGATCGAACTTCATTCGAACTTCGGTGCGAGATATATCCATCGATCCTCGCTTGCTTTACACCACCGACTTTATCTCCCATTGAAAAAACCAACTTAACATCGTCGGGAAGCCACATTAATCCGCAATGCGTAGTGTTATGTGTGCGCTCTTCTTCTTGACGAAACAGTTCAATAGAAGACAGGATTCCCTTAACACCGAGTGCATCACGCGACGCGTGCGGCTCGACCATCAGCACATAGGAAGTTTGATGCATGACCCAGCTTATTTCATAACTATTCAATGATTTCGACAAAATCGAGCCCTCAGGTATGAGGGTGGCAATTGCCAGAAGGAATTGATCCATTGATTTTGGAATAGTGAAAAACTCAATTTCCATCGGCAAACCTTGCCAACTTATTTCGTTGATGACAGTGTCTGACACGACCCAATCTGGCAATGTGAACTTTCCCGCCACGACAAGTCCTGCGGTTTTCGCCGCAGGATTTGGAAAAGCGGTGATATGCATCGCAGCAAAGGATGTGAGTAAACATCCTCTCAAGAAGTAGATCAGTTGCTCCATGTGTTTGTCCTAAAGATTGATTGATCCGGTACGAAACCTTCCCAGGGTTGAACAAAATCGAGGGATAAATCTGGACGCGTCCATGCATGATCCACTTTGGAGCTACGTGCATGAATAGGTTGAATTGTTTTAGAGGTGATTTGAAATACGTTGCTCCATAAGGTCAACGAAGAAGCAAACCTCTCCTGAACGTTACGATCGGAAGATGCGTATCCATAACCGCTATCAACAAAACTATGACGTGATATTTTGATTTGCCTATGCTTTGCTCCCGTTGAAAATGAACTGCTTTGGATCATTCCGGGTTGAGCCATCTTCAATTCACCAAGCAAGTTATTAACGCCTGAATTTAAAGATGAGTTGTGTTCCAAGACAGAAATCTTTCGATCAATGTCGGACGCAATGGATTTACCTAGACTAATTTCGAATACATTTCTAAGACTGTCTAATAACGTATTCAAAGCAATAAGTTGAATTGAAACCGTAGTCTGTATTCCTATGAAGAGGATCGAAAAGACGCCAAGCAGGATTAATGACTCACTCAAGGCTTGACCGCGCATGAATACAGAGATAGTTATGCGTTTCAAGTGAATCATTGATTAACCAGGCGCGCATGCCAATAGGGATGAAATAAATTTGGACGTTCTTGCCGACCGTCTTTACGCGCCGACGGTCTTGAAAAATAAGTCGATGAGGAAGAATGCGCGGTCAGAATGTCGGTTGAATCATCTCGGAGAAAATTAAATCGTCCTGTGAAGCTGGATTTATTTTTCGACTGATTTAGAATCGCAACTGATTTTGCCGTTTTAATATCAAAGCGAAATCCTGAGGGCGTTGAATCGATATCCATAAAGCGAAGATGCGGGCTAGATTGCCAGCTTATTTTTTTACCAGCCGACCATGACGCTGCAAGTGAATTAGCAGATCCGTTAATAATGTCCCAACCAGGAATCCCCTGACTTTTTACCCAGCGCCAGAATGATTGCTTTGAAAAACTTTGGTTAGTCGCATCCGTCGATTTGTCTGTCGTATTGTCTAGCTTGTCGGCTAACAATGAGCTCTTCTGCGCAGACGTGCTGATCTCTGCCCAGCCCATTGGGTACTCTCTTTGGTAGCAACCTATGATTCGATTTGAGCGAACGGCATGAAACGAAATAGTGTCATCTGACTGATACGTTCCATTGGCATGCGCATGGGTGTGACCGCGACGACGTAATTCGTGGCGCTTATGTGGACATCGAATATTGACAGCCCATATATTTTCACGTGTTGCATGACGTGGCTTTAAATAGCCGTAGGGATCAATGACTTGCTTGAATATATTGTCCCAAACAGGTGACTGTGTCGAAAAACTTTTTATTCCGTCCCTGAAGTCATCGCGTTCAATTGCATAGGAAAGTCCTAATTGGGCAAGCGATTGACCACGCAACGAAGAACCACTCCTCCCAACATTGTTGATTAATATTTTTTCAAGAGTTTGAATACGTATGGAATTGATTTCACTCGATATATTCTGACGTGCTTGCTCAAGTACCTCTCTTATGACTTGGTCGTGCTTTTTAAACACGGTCGCTAAATTCTGTATCGCAAGATAGTCATCTGCCAGACCTGACTGAGACGCCATGTATGATGCGGCATAGGTTGGACCAAAAAACATACCAATCAAAAAGGCAGGTGGATTCATCCGCAAAGATTGTTTTGCCTGCGTCGCTCTAAACCGCTCATGAGAGGCCAGAGTTACAAGATGAATCATGGCGAGTTGATGAGCAAGCTGTGCACGATTCAGATAAGCGTGAAGGTTAAGCGTACGTGCTTGTAAGGTAGCTACACTCAAGACGCTCGCATCCGTCGCTCTAACCAGTGATACTTTGTCGTGAACAATATTGCCGATGTAATAGCTCAATGCCCAGCCAAGTCCCCCGAGGGAGACTAACATTAATCCTAAGACCATCGCCTGACCAGATTCTGACCGATACTCAACGCGCGACAAGGAAGGTAAGGCGCGGGACATTAGCGCGCACCCGAGTCGCTGTTACCCGTAAAGGATTTAAGTGATTTTGGTGCAGCTTGAATAGCGGCAGACTCAGCAGCGCTTGCCGCAGCACGGGATTGTTGCGAACCATCTTCACCAGCGATCTCTTTGGCCATTGCAGCAGTCTGCGCGCGTAAAACCTGCCCAAAAAACTGATATACAGCAATCGCAGCAACAGCAACCAGCGCGACGATGATGATGTATTCAGTCATTCCCTGTCCGCGTTGATGCTTGCGCAGGTGTCTGTTGGATCTTTCAGTTGGATGGAATAAACGCATCTCTGGCCTCTTGAGTAAACAAGACCAGAGTATGGATTTCTAATTGCATTCTCTCAATTCGTATCTGCCGCAACGGACAGAATACGCACAGCGCTGAACGTCTGAATGTTAAATATTAATAAGTCAGAAAATATTAATAAGCCAGAAAATTACCAACCGTAAAAACGATCCCAGGTGAGCACGTCGCCTGCGGAATCGAGCGCTTGGTACTGCGGGAACTGAGCACCTGTCGCGCAAGCATGATTCGGCAAAATGCGTAATTGCATTCCAACCGGAAACATTTCACT
>CAIPID010000040.1 GCA_903865015.1 uncultured beta proteobacterium
GAGTAAGCTGCACGAGGCGCGCTAACTCATTTTGCAACTGGATCTTTAACGTAATGTCCGGGATCATCGCCAGCATCGGGCGTGCTTCGTGAACAAGTGCGGCACGGCCCTCAACTTCTTTGAGCTTGTGCCTGCTGGACAGTTCGTTGAGGAAGAATGTCGACAAGGCATCCGACTCACTCAAGCAAGCCCTAAAGGCCTCCTGCCCAAACTGCCTGATGTAACTGTCCGGATCATGCTCGGTCGGTAAAAAAAGAAACCGGATAGAAATATCATCGCGCAACAAAGGCAAGCAGGTTTGTAAAGCACGCCAGGCAGCCCTGCGTCCCGCGCCATCGCCATCAAAGCTAAAAATGATGCGATCACTGGCACGAAGCAGCTTTTGGATGTGCATGGCCGTCGTTGCCGTGCCAAGCGTTGCGACCGCATTGCCCACACCTAGTTGCGCGAGCCCGACTACGTCCATGTAACCTTCGACAACGATTACGCAGCCCTCAGTACGAATAGCCGAGCGCGCCTCGAATAAGCCATAGAGCTCGTTGCCCTTGGAAAAAACCGGTGTTTCGGGTGAATTAAGGTATTTAGGCTCGCCTTTGCCGATGATGCGACCACCAAAACCTACGATTTCGCCTTTAACGTTACGGATAGGGAACATGACCCGCTCACGAAAACGGTCATAGCGTCGACCATCCTCGGATTCAATCACCAGTCCTGACTCGACCAGAATCGGATCGTCATAACGTTGAAAAACTTTGCCTAATGACTGACGCTCAGCCGTCGCCCAGCCCAAGCCAAAGGTTTTGGCAATCTGCCCGGTCAAACCGCGCTGCTGCAAATAGCGAATCGCCGCAGGACTCTCTCGCAATAGGGCCACGTAGTGCGCCTGGGCTTTCTGAAGGACTTGCGTGTGCTGAGAGACTTCTTCTTTGCGTCGCGCTGTCGCTGCTTGCTGACCAGGTGAGCGATTTTCCTCAGGCACAGTCATTCCGACCGCACCAGCAAGCGAGCGCACAGCCTCGGGGAAGCTGGCACCGGTGTGCTCCATCAGGAACGTAATCGCGCTGCCATGCGCTCCGCAACCAAAGCAGTGGTAGAACTGTTTAGTGGGGCTGACAGTAAATGAGGGGGATTTTTCGTTATGAAAGGGGCACAACCCGAGTAGGTTGACGCCCCCTTTCTTTAACTGCACGTAGCGCCCGACAACATCCGCGACATCTACGCGGGTTAGGAGATCCTGGATAAAGGAATCAGGGATCACCGATCAGGCCATACGATATTGGCGCACAGTGAGGCGCCAATAATCAATACATGCGTGGTGGCAATTGCTGGCTGCGAATGCGCTTGTAGTGGCGCTTGACGGCAGCAGCCTGCTTGCGCTTGCGCTCAGCAGTTGGCTTTTCGTAGAACTCGCGTGCGCGCAATTCGGTCAACAGACCGGTCTTTTCGATTGTGCGCTTGAAACGGCGGAGAGCTGCTTCGAAGGGCTCGTTTTCTTTCAGACGAACGATAGGCATAGGGTGCGTGGTATTAAATAAACAGTTAAACCAAAATGGTTAGAAATTACGAATTAGCCATAAATCATAGCACAAATACGCTTGACTAGGGGACTATGTAGCCACTCGATCCGCCAAAAGCTCAGGCCTGAGCGTATCGTAGTATTCAAAAGGCTGATGAATCCAGGGATTCGTTTCAAGCTTTTGGATATAAAAATCAGGAGTCATGCAAGAGTGCGCTTTAAACCACAGCACACCTGTTTTTAACTGCGTAATCCCTGTGTAGCGCAGCTTGAGGTGCGCGCAGACCTTATCAAGCGTCACTCCACTATCGACCATATCATCAACAAGCAGGACACGCCCCTCAAGGCGCGGGGCGGTCGTTGTGACAAACTGCGCTATGTCCAGCGTGCCTTGCGTGGTGCCTGCTGCATCCCGATAACTGCTGGTTGTCAGGATTGCCAGAGGCTTGTCAAAAATACGGGATAAAACATCCCCAACCCTTAACCCTCCTCGGGCCAGACATAAAATCTGATCAAATTCCCATTTTGCCTGATGGACTTGCAGGGCAAGCCTTTCTATCAATGCATGATATTGAGGCCAGTCAACCCATAA
>CAIPID010000041.1 GCA_903865015.1 uncultured beta proteobacterium
GCCCGTTTCGCATTCACTTCGATCTCGAAAAAATCTACCGACTAATTGTTCTTCACAGAACAACGCGCGTAGTCAAGGGCAGCCTACGGCTGCCTTTTTTTTGCCTGACCTGTCAATCTAGCTATGATTGAGATCAGTATCAGTGAAAATTAAGAGGTTCCAGCACAGCGTGTCACCACATAACCAGTCTACCCCCGCGCGATTAACGGCACCTGCTACAGAAAAGCTCCCAAGGCTTATTCTGTTTTTACTGGTGCTGGCTTACATCGTGCCTGGATTGATTGGCCGAGACCCCTGGAAAATCGACGATGTAGTGGGTCTGGCAACAATGCTCACCCCACTGCGTCAGGGCGGTATTTCCTGGCTGATCCCTCACGTCGGCCCAATCGAATTAGCGCAAGATGGGCCGCTTGTGATGTGGACAGGAGCGGGACTGATTCACTTGTTTGGTCATTGGCTGGGCGACGTTGTCGCTTCGCGCATGACTAATCTGCTCTGGTTTGGCATCACCCTGATTTCAGTTTGGTATGGCACCTACTTGCTAGGGCGTCGCACCGAAGCCCAACCTCTTGCCCTGCCCTTTGGCGGCGAGCCCACCGTAAAAGACTATGGTCGGTTGCTCGCCGACGTTGCCGTGCTCATGCTGGTTGCAACCGTAGGCATTTTGCTGCGGTTACACGAGACCTCATTTGTACCAGCGATGCTTGCTTTTCAATCACTCGCCTATTGTGCACTCGCGCGCATGCTCGATAAGCCTAAGCTGGGTGCCTTGATGCTGGGTATCGCCATGGCGGCAGCATTTCTGACGCGCGCCACCCCTGGCCTCTTGCCGATTCTGTTTGCAGCGCTGATTGGTTTTTCACCGCGCAGTGCCCTCTGGGTAGCACGCAAGTGGTTACTCGCAGCGCTGTTGATCGCGCTTGTATGCATCCTGGCCTGGGTCATTCCGGCTTATCGTGCGTCGCCTGTCTGGATTGCTGACTGGTTGCATTGGAACAAACTGTATTTCGGCATACCGGAGTACTACATTGCCCTGCGTCCCTTACGTGACCTGCCCTGGTTCCTCTGGCCGGTCTGGCCTCTGGCAGCGCTGGCACTGTGGCAGTGGCGGCGCTGGATAACGGCCCCGCATATCTGGATTCCATTGGCCTTTACTCTGGGCATGCTGCTGATGCTGCCTATCACTGCAGAGACAGGTGAGCCAGAGTTCGTGCTGTTTGTGGCCCCCTTAAGCGTCCTGGCAGCCTTCGCTTTGCCCACCATGCGTCGCGCGGTGATCAACACCCTGGACTGGTTTGCCCTGATGTGCTTTTCAGTGGCGATCACTTGTGTCTGGGTAGGCTGGTTTGCGCTGCATTTCGGTATTCCGCATCAGATTCAGCTCAATATTCAGCGTTTAACGCAAGGTTTTGAGCCGCATATCACCTGGTGGACTGTGGTTGCCTCCGCACTGTTAACAGGTCTGTGGGGATTACTTGTCCACTGGCGTCTGCATCTCAGGCCAAGCATGCTCTGGCGTGGAGGTATGCTTTGTGCCTCAGGGATCACCATCACCTGGGCGCTGCTCGCTCTGCTCTGGATGCCGGCAGTAGACTATGTGCGTAGCTACCGTCCGATGTCCTCTCAGATCCATCAGGCGCTTGCAAAACTGCCTGCACAGAATGGATTGCTGGCTTGTGCGCGTGCACAAGGTTTATCGCTTGGGGCGCGCGCCTCACTCTACGTCTTTGATGGAATTAGTTTTTCGTACGATTCAAGTTGCCCTTACGTTTTACAGCAAACAACCCAAGAGCAGCTTGACGAAGGTCTGGCGGGCTATAGCGACGGCGCGACTGTACTATGGCAAGGATCACGCGGTGCAGACCGCTATGATCGCTACCGACTGTTACGCGTGCAAACCAAATGACCGCAGTTGAAATGAATGTAGTCGATACAACACCACGCTCCTTTA
>CAIPID010000042.1 GCA_903865015.1 uncultured beta proteobacterium
AAGCCGAGTAGATGCGCCGCCTCACGCGCACGCTTATGCTCTAAATCAGCTTGAATCTTGTTGAATTTGCCATGTACAAGTGCGATATGCTGGTCAAATAATTCCATGGAATCTGAATCAAATAAGTCTGTGTGTAAAGTGGTCATAGGTCATCGCTCCTGATACCTGATTAATACTGATAAGTCATCGTCACCTGAACGTTTCTTCCAGGAGATGTGTACAGATCAACACCGCGCGGTATGGCCACTGCGCCAGCAGTCGGCACGCTCAAGGCGTTCCAGTAGGTTTGATTAAAGATGTTGTAGAGACCCGCCTGTAGTCTCAATCCCTTAACATGCGCAGGTATCCAGTAAGCAGTCAGATCTGCCACGCCGAAACCAGGCGTTTGATAATCGGCGTACTTAACTTGCGCGTTTGCTTCGGGATATGCAACATTGTTGCGAGCGGTCGTTGCGGTCACCTGCGCTTGAACACCCCAATCCTCCTGACTAAAAGCCAGTCCTGTTATGGCAGTCAAAGGTGCAATCGAATTCAAAGACTGATTCGTATTTTGATTGGTACCGACTGACCAGGCGAGTGATCCAAATGCTCTCCATCCTTTTGCGAATCTCCATGAGGCTTTAGCCTCTAAACCATATATCCGTACCTGATCTAAATTCTCAAAAGTCTGAACGTAATACGGATACACCGCATTACCAGGATGATTAACGGATTCAATGAAATTTTGATAATTATTGTCAAAATATGTCAATGAACCATTCAGATAGTCGTCTCCAAGTTTGGTACCGAGCTCCCAACCACGACTCGTTTCTGGTTTTAAATCAGGATTGCCAGCGATGAGATACGTCCCTGGCGCACCGTAACGACTATAGAGCTGCGTAGGACTCGGCGCATTAAAGCCAAAGGCATACTGCGCAAATAGTTGCACCCGCTTATCAGGTATCCACTCGGCGAGGAGTTTCGGGGAAATCGCAGAGGCGGAGGCTGACGCTGAGTGTGATGACGTAACCCCTGATACAAACGATCCATTCGATTTATTATTTAAAAAATGATCGGTCTCCACGGGTCGTTGCGAGAAATAATCGTATCGGACTCCTGGCGTGAAACGAACAGTATCCTGCGCAAAGCCAAGCGTATTTTCTGCCCAGAGGCCGACTTGAGAGCCTCGCACTTGAGGCATATCAGCTTGATTGGTCCGTAAAAATCGGCAAGGCGAATATCGCGAGAAATTAGCAGGACAATTGTCTTGTCCAGAAGAGTCTTGCTCAGTGGTGTTGCCATACCATTCGCCGCCAGCTTTCCATAACTGGGAAACATCTCCTGTTATTGCCTTTGTGACGGAGGAATGAATCCCATAAGTTGAATCACTCAAATAGTTATTACGGGAAAACGCTCCGACCGGTGTGATGCCTCTAATGGACTCAAAGTTATTAGAGAGCTTGACACGCTGCCAGTAAATTTGGGCATCAACCGTATCGAATAGTGCGCGAGGATTGCCTGCTTTCCAGCCATAATCCATCGCTACACTTTCACGGCGCGAGGTATTAGAAAGCTGACTTGCATCGCTTAAATAGATTTGTGATGAAGCAGAATGATTTTGAACGTTGTCCTGACGGTTAAAAAAAGACCCAGAGAGCCCGAGCGAATGGCCTTGCTCGAATTTTTGTAAAAGTTTTAATTGATAGTTTTGTTGCAGGTAGTTATTCGGATCGGGCTGGGTACGACTCAGGCCATAACCATCGATCTGACCCATATTGCCCTGCTCGTGCCCCGACTGAATGCCAGCCAGCAACAACATCTGCGTACGAGGAGCGATCTGACTGGCGATTGCTGCGTTTGATAGCCAACTGCGGTCGACTGAGTTATATCCAGCTTTAAGCAAAGTCCCAAAACCACGCCCATCCACAAGTAAATCGCCAGGATTCAGTGACTTAATATCTACAACACCGCCCAATGCACCAGAGCCCGCCGTACTCGAGTCTGCACCGCGCACGATATCAATCGATGACAGCGCATTGAAATCTACTGTGTTTAGTCCCCCTCTTACGCCGCGTGCCACATCGTTAAGCCATGTCTGACGGATACCGTCGATACGTGTTAGGACACGATTTTTATCCAAACCCCTAACGTTAATGCTTTGACTGTTTTCATTGAAGTTAATGCCCGGCTCTGCGCGCCGACCAAAATCATTCCAATTCTGAATTTGAAGTGCATCGAGGTCTTGGCGAGTTGTATCTGACCTCCAGGGCGTGGATGCAATCGGTGACTGACCTTCAATGGTGATGGCATCGAACGTCAACGTGCTTTGAGCGACGGGTTGATCTGCAGCTTGATCACTGGGTTGATCGGCAGCTTGTGCGTTAAATGGAGTAGCTGACTGGGCAGCTGCTGAACACTGAATGCCAACCCACGTCATTGCAGTGATTAATTTTGCGCAGCGGATTGCACCTATGTGCGA
>CAIPID010000043.1 GCA_903865015.1 uncultured beta proteobacterium
AAAAAAACGAGGCAGGATTCAAGTATTACAACTTACCAGACAACACACTCAAAATACGTTGTGCAGTTGGGCTTGTGTCACGCTTGCCGTCAGCGTCAAACACAGTGACCTCAGTCTTTGTACCCTGGTCGGTGAGGTGCAGGCGATAGGTTGGCGCTTTCGCAGGATCTTTGGCACCAAAGAGCTTGCTAAAGAAACCTGGATCTTCGCGTTTCATACCGGTATCGGTATCAACGTAGCGGACATAGAAATCACCCGCAGCACGATCACGATCATCGACAGCAAAATTGCCAGAATCCAGTGCCACACCCACGCGACGCCATGCTCTGTCAAAAGACTCAGCGATCAACAAAGCACTCTTATCGCCATCAGGTGTGGTGATTGGAGCATCTTGCTTGGAGGCCTGTGCCTGACCCATTTTCTTGCGGGCACCGTCTACATCCTCGCCCAGGAAAACCATCAGTCGGGCAATCATCGCAGCATTCAGACCTGGATCTTCTTTGCCATTCATCCAGCGCACGTCAACCTGACCTTGTGTGCTGTAATTTTTTTCTTCCATGTGTTTGTGGGAGATATAAATTTCAGTACGGTTGTTGCCAACACGCTCGATACGAGTACTGAATTTATCGCGTGTACCGCTATCCCACAAACCTTCCAGAACTTTGCCCAGCATATCGCGAATAAAGCTCTCCGGGATCTTGGCGCGATTTTCTGCCCAGTTGGTCACCATCAGACCTGCTTTGGGATCTGTCACATCGAGCGAGAAACCTGACTCGACCCAGAAATCTGCCGTTAGCGAAAACACTTTGTCTGGCGACATATCGACAACCAGCCAGCGAATATCACCATCGCGCATCACGCGCATATCAGCGCGTGTTGGCAGAACCGCGGCTTGTGATGAGGGCACGCCTTTCGCGCTTGCCTGACCCGCCTGCTGGAACTGCGAGAAGGTGGTGGTGCCAGAAGCTGGTGCGCGGTAGCGAGGATCACTTGCGGCTTGTGTCAGATCCGGCGGAATGCTCAGCGGATCAGTTTTCACCACACTCTTGTAATCAACCGAATCATCGCCATTGAGCATGCTGCGGAATCCCGAACAGCCTTGCAACAAGAGCACAGCAGACAACAAGGTAGTTGCCAAAACAGTCTTACGACTCATGCATTTATTCATATCAGAGCAACCCCGCCTGAACCATTGCTGCACGCAAGGGCGCGTGAAACTGAGCACTAAGCTCGACCAGAGGCAGACGGATGCCGGATTTGGCACGTCCCATCTGAGCCAGAGCCCACTTAACCGGAACCGGATTGCCTTCGACAAACAGGAGTTTATTCAAAGGTCCCAGCAAATTATTCATTTTGCGCACACCCATTACATCGCCAGCTAAGGCTGCGGCGCAGAGGTCATGCATCGCACGCGGTGCGATATTGGCAGTGACGGAAATATTACCCGCGCCGCCCAAAAGAATCAGCGCAGCGGCGGTTGCATCATCACCACTAAACACCTGAAAGTGTTTTGGGAGGTCACGGATCAGCAATGCGCCACGACCAATATCGCCCGTCGCATCTTTGATCCCAACAATACCTGGCACCTCGGCCAGACGCAGCACAGTATCGTGCGCGAGATCTGCAACGGTGCGGCCAGGCACGTTATAGAGGACCGTTGGTAGATCAACTGATTCCTGGATCTTTTTAAAGTGCTGGTACATGCCTTCTTGAGAAGGCTTGTTGTAGTAAGGCACAACGGACAAGCCTGCCTGGGCACCGACGCTTTTTGCATGCTCAGCCAGATGAATAGCCTCACTGGTGGAGTTAGCGCCAACGCCAGCAATCACGGGCATCCTGCCTGCAGCGTGCGTGACCGCAATGCGGATCAGCTCTGCGTGCTCATCGACGTCCACGGTTGGCGACTCGCCGGAAGTACCGACTACAACCAGTGCGTCAGTGCCCTCGGCTGCATGCCAGTCGATCAGCGAGCGGTAGCTCTCAAGATCAAGGCTGCCATCCGGGTGCATTGGCGTAATGAGCGCAACCATACTCCCCTGAAAACGGGGTCCTTGGGAAGAGGATATAGACGAGGCCATAGAGAGGATCCAGAACGCTTGTAAAGGCGCAATTGCACCAAGATTAAATAAGCCGCAAGTTTACCGGATTACGGGTGAAATAACGAAGCTTGAAACGACTTGACACTTTTACAGGCCAAGTGAGGCTTTTATCTATAGGAAAAGACGCAAAAAAGAATATCCCAACTCGATCATTGGGTCCAGGATGACCGACAGGACACCAGTGGCTAATAAGCCAATGACTATCAGCATCCCATAGGGTTCGAGCTTGCTGTATTGCCAGGCCATCCGATTTGGGAGCAGGCTAAACGCTACGCGCCCGCCATCAAGAGGCAGAATAGGCAGTAAATTCAAAAACATTAAAACTAAGTTTATATTAACCCCTGCCCTGCACATCTGTATCCAGAAACCCTCAGGATCCGTCCCTTGAATCAAAAATCTGAAACACAGCGCCCAGGCAATGGCCATCAGTAAATTGGAAGCAGGTCCCGCCAGAGCCACCCACAACATATCTTTTTTGGGGTGGCGAAGACGACCAAAATCTACTGGAACAGGTTTGGCCCAGCCGAACAGCATGGGTGCGCCACCTAAAACAGACGAGGCAATCAGAATTCCGACCGGCACAGCGATCGTTCCAATCGGGTCGATATGACGTAGGGGGTTGAGGGTAACGCGACCCGCCAGCGTAGCGGTAGGATCTCCAAACATGCGCGCAACGTAGCCATGTGCTGCCTCATGCAGCGTGATGGCAAAGACTACCGGGAAAGCGTAGAGCGCAAGAGTATTGAGAATATCAGTCATGTGGCAATCATCATTGTCGGTTAGTCCAGGCCCAGCAATCCGGGATCACCACGACCACGCCGCAGGACCTCAGGTACCGGTCCGGTTAAATCTATCACTGTCGTGGGGTCGAGCAGGCAAGGCCCTGCGTCGATAACGGCG
>CAIPID010000044.1 GCA_903865015.1 uncultured beta proteobacterium
AGATGCTGATTCCCTTTGCCTCTCACCTGGCACCACCGGGTCAGGCAGGGCGCGTAATCGGCAATCTGCTTGGAGGACTGATGTTTGGCATCATGTTAGCCCGACCCGTTTCCAGTATCGTGACGCAGTTTGGCTCCTGGCACACGATTTTTTATCTTTCCGCAGCATGCATGGTTGTGCTGTTTGTATTGTTGTATCGCGCGCTACCTGTTCGCAAACCAGAATCAAGCTTGAGTTATGGGGTACTCATCAGTTCCATGCTCAGAATGATGGTCACCGTACCTGTCTTGCGCAGACGTGCGCTCTACCATGCGTGCCTGTTTGGAACATTTAGCTTGTTCTGGACCACGATCCCCTTACTGCTCGCGAGCCCCCTGTTTAAACTGGATCAGGCGGGGATCGCCTTATTTGCTTTGGCTGGTGTAGCGGGTGCGATCGCGGGCCCGATCGCCGGTCGCGTTGCAGACAAAGGTTGGATTCGCCCTGCAACAGGCCTGGCAATGCTTGCAGTCGCTATTGCTTATCTACTCTCACATCTTGTGCACACTGGTTCAAAAGCAGAGCTTGGGATCCTTACCTTTGCTGCGATCCTTCTCGATTTCGGTGTGGCGGCCAATCTGACATTAGGTCAACGCGCCCTCTTTCAACTCAGCCCTGAGTTTCGCAGTCGTCTGAACGGCATGTATATGTCGACATTTTTTGTGGGCGGTGCACTTGGCTCTGGCGTCGGTGCCTGGAGTTTTTCGCATGGCGGCTGGTCGCTGACGGCCTGGATCGGCTTTAGTTTGCCTGCCGCAGCATTTCTCTATTTCATGACTGAAAAAAAATAATCTATGAAAAAAAAACCCAACATTATTTTCATTGTCGCCGATGACCTTGGCTTTGCAGACTTAGGTTGCTATGGCGGACGACCTGCCGTGTTTGGAGATGTGTCACCCGAGCTTGACCGGCTCGCATCAAAGGGACTGAAATTCACCGATGGGTATTCAAACTCTCCCGTTTGCTCCCCTACCCGCTTTGCATTGATGACTGGCCGATATCAATACCGGATGCGCGGCGCAGCAGAGGAACCGATCAACGTCAAAAGCCGTGGCAGCAAGACACTGGGGATGCCACCCGAGCATCCAACATTGCCATCCCTGCTGTTAAAAAACGGCTACCACACGGCATTGATTGGCAAATGGCATTTGGGGTATCCACCCGCCTTTGGACCGCTGAAATCTGGTTACGAAGAATTTTTCGGGCCGATGGCTGGTGGCGTGGATTACTTTACTCACTGCGCCTCTAATGGCGCACATGATCTCTGGTTTGGAGAAGCCGAGCGCGCCGAAGAAGGCTATCTCACTGATTTGATTTCAGACCATTCGGTGAACTACATCGAACGCATGGCTCATGACGCGCATGCAGGTAAACCGTTTTTCTTGAGCGTGCATTACACCGCCCCCCATTGGCCATGGGAGACGCGTGATGACGAACCCCTCGCTCAAACAATCAAAGAAGATATCCTGCATTTGAACGGTGGCGATATTCATACTTACCAGCGCATGATTCATCATATGGATGAAGGCATTGGCAAAATCATGCAGGCACTAGAAAAGCTCAAACTTGTCGACGATACGCTGGTCGTGTTTACCAGTGACAATGGCGGCGAGCGGTTTTCAGACAATTGGCCACTCGTCGGTGGGAAGATGGATTTGACCGAGGGCGGTATCCGCGTGCCATGGATCGCACACTGGCCTTCAAAGATTGCGCCGGGTGGCGTGAGTGCGCAACACTGCATGACCATGGACTG
>CAIPID010000045.1 GCA_903865015.1 uncultured beta proteobacterium
AGGTACTTTGCCCTTGAATGCATAGATTGCCTTGCCAGGTCGTCCGCGATCAACAATTTCTTTGCCGATTTTGTCAAATTTAAATCGGTCAATCTTTCCGAATATGCGATCGGTATCATCCGCAATCGTCAGGTTTAGAGACTGCGTCGGACCTTTGACCGCATATCCGCGTTTGGCGACGTTCACGACTTCGTTTTCGTCGCGAGGTTTAATTTGCTGCACGACCCCAAAAACCATAACCGTATATTCGTTGTTGTTTGTTTGAACATCAATGACTGGCGTTACGGGGGAGTGGATATTCTTCGCCGATGGATCGGGCATGATGCGCTGAACCGCGTTTTTGATTGGCCACAGCGAATCAATTTCCGTCACAGCGTTGTTAAGAAGCTTCTGGGCTTTTTCCGGAAGAGGCTCTCTGCGGGCACGCGCACTCATGATGGCCGAAACCATCTTTGGGCCAATGCCCTTCACATTCTGCACTGGACCGATCAGATACTTCTTTCCGTTGCGCCAGCCCACAGACCATTTGTCAATGGACAATTCTGCATCAACAGGGAGATATTCAATGCCTTCAGCCGCCATCTCGCGCAGCGTTTTGATTTGCTTTTCTGGGTCGGTTTCATGCGTCAGGGTTGCCGCAGCGAACTCAACAGGGAAATGCGCCTTCATATAAGCGCACCAATAGCTGATGATGCCGTAGGCCACTGCATGTGAACGGTTAAAGCACCACGCACCGTAAGCGCAAAGGTCGTCCCAAATCTTCTCGAGCTTTTCCGCTGGGATGCCTTTTTTGATCGCGCCAGCTTTCCATCGGTCGCCGAATTGGTCGAAGTATTCTTTGCCGAGCGACTTTGACATTGCCTTGCGCAGCGCAGTAACATCTTCCCAAGTTAGGTCGCCGATCTGCCGACCGATTTCCATGACTTGTTCTTGATAGGCCACGATTCCGAGCGTTGTTTTCAGATATGGCTCAAAAGCAGGATGCGGATAATCGACCTGCGAGAAACCATTCTTGCGCTTCACCCATTCGTTCGTGCCGCCGGAAGCCATTGGTCCGGGACGCGCCAGCGCAGTTGTCGAGACGATGTCTTCAATGTGCTCTGTTTTGATCTGGTTGGCGATTGACTGCAGCGCCGGACCATTGAACTGAAAGATGCCGGAGAATTGTCCTTTGTTGATGACGTCAAAAGCTGCTTTGTCATCCAGCGGAACGGTTTCAAGATAGTGAATGCCTTTGCCAGCCAATGTCAATGCATCTTCAAAAACCGAAAGCTGCGTCAGGCCCAGTGCGTCGATTTTGAGAAGGTTGAGATCTTCAGCATCCTTTTTATCGCAATATGTAGCGCCAGTTCGAGCATCAACTGCCACATAATCTGTAACAGGTGTTTCAGTGACGACAATGCCAGCAGCATGCTGGGAGAAGTGCCTTGGGTGGCCTTCCATTTTTGCTGCCACGAGAATTTCAGGATACTTTTCGATAAGCTCTTTTCCAGCTGGTGTAGTGCCAAGCGTATCCTCAAGAGTTGAAAGTGCTCGCGAATCGCCGCTCGACCGGACAATGAGTGAATCCAAAACTTTGGTGCACATCCATTTCGGAACCGAAAGAGCAGCTCCAGCCTCGTCAATAGCTGAACGAGGTCTAAAAAGAGCCACTGTCCCAAGGCGAGCAATGTGTTCCTTTCCATACTTTTTCTCCATATATTCAAAAACAAGATGGCGCTTCTGGTCGGAGAAGTCGATGTCAATGTCCGGCAAGTCATTGCGCGTGATGTCAATGAATCGCTCAAACAGCAAATCATATTTCAGCGGATCAATGGTTGTGATCTCTAGCAGATAGCAGACGAGCGAACCGCAACTTGACCCACGGGCAGGTCCGCAGATCATCCTCTCACGTGCAAACTGCATCATGTCTGCGATGATGTAGAAATAATCCTCGAACTTTTTATCATAGATAAGTTTCAGCTCACGTTCAACACGCGAGGAATAAACCTCGTCTGTCAAATCAATGCCGAGTTTTTCTGCGCCCTTTGCGCACATTTGCTCCAGTGTAAATTCGTGCGCTGGCGAAAGCAGCTGTGCAGTTTTCAGCTTTGCGTTGCAGAGTGCGGCTACGTCTGTTTGATTGGCAAGAGCAAGCTCAATCATTTCTTCTGTGGCTACGCGCTTAACAGACTTGCGCCATTCTTCTTCTGTTAGGATCCATTGGGAGTAGGTTTGGGTGTTTGCGCCGCGACCGCAAAGCACTTCGTAAAAACCTTCCTCGTCTTCATACGTAAACTTGTTGTCAGACGAAGCAATAAACTTGTGGCCCTGCGCCAATGCTTCCGCAATGTAGCCCTTTGAAGCAGATGGCGACAAAGCAATGTAAAGGTCGTCGGCTGGCTTG
>CAIPID010000046.1 GCA_903865015.1 uncultured beta proteobacterium
GGCGTGCCGCCAAGTCCATAGATTCACCGCCGTCCGGGACTAACCAGGGCGAGCAAAGAACCAGCAACATGATGGAACCAGTCAGTAAGCCGCCGAGCCACAGCTCAAGTGGTCGATGTTTTGATAGATGTTTTTTTTGCATGATCATTTGTGTGGTCATCTGGGTGATCAACTATCCACACGAATGCGTGGATCAACCAAACCATAGATCACATCGACCAACAGATTCACGCACACGATCAGCAATGCCAACACCGTTACAGCGCCTTGGAGAACGGGATAGTCGCGCCCTGATATCGCATCAAACGCAAGCGTACCAAGCCCGGGCCAGTTAAATACCTTTTCAACCACCACAATACCGCCGATCAGGCTGCCAAATTGCAAACCAATAAATGTAATGAGTGGAATTGCGCAATTGCGCAATGCGTGTCGGTACAACACGACGTTTTCTGACAGACCTTTACTGCGTGCGACCATCACGTATTGCGTGGACAGGATATCGAGCATCGCTGTGCGCACAAGGCGAATATTCGTCGCAGACAAAATAATACCCATGGTGAGTGCAGGTAAAACGAGACTCAAAGGCCCCTCCATGCCTGAGGGAGGGAACATTGGCAACGCTATCGAGAACATTAAAACCAGCATAATCGCCAGCCAGAAATTCGGAAATGACAAACCAACCAGTGACACAATCCGGATAAGCTGGTCCGACCAGCCTCCTTTATTCACAGCGGCGCGAATACCAAGAGGAATGGAGACAAGTAATGAAATCAATAAAGAACAAAGCGTCAGGAGCAAGGTCGCAGGTAACGCATCTGCAATCAATCGACCAACGGGTGTGCCCCCTAAAAAGCTACGGCCAAAATCTCCAACCAGCAGTCCCTGCATAAAACCAAGATACTGTTCGATGAACGGTTTGTTCAGTCCAAGGTGCTGCCGGATGTTTTCAAGATCTTTTTCCGTCACGCTACCTGCCCCTTGCGCCAACATCAGTGAAGGATCTCCCGTCAATCTGACAGCCCAGGATACTAGGAGCGTGACGACGATGATTACAAAAAGAGCTTGTAACAGTCGTTTAATTAAAAAGTTAGCCAAAGCAACTTACTCAATCGTTTCCTGGGTAAATCGGAATCGTCCGTCAGCAGGCAAAGTCAGGTTTTTAACCCGCTTATTAATTCCATAAATAGTATTCAAACTATAGAGTGGCATTTCAAGGGCCTGGTCAGCCACGTATTGCCCGATCTCACGCAGGATGCGCTCACGTTCAGCCGCATCGTAGGTGTTACGTTGCGCATCGAGCAGTTGATCGAGCTTTGCGTCCTTATCGTAGGGATTCCATTTTTGACCACTGTGATACATCGCGTAGGCAGTATTGTCAAAGTCAAAAGTCCAGCCACCCCACTGGTTTTGCCACATCTCACCGGTCTTACCGTTTGGAATGATGTCATTGAGCAGCACCGCAGTCTCGTAGCCTTTCAGGTTCGGCTTGAGACCCACCGACTGCAAGTATCCAGCGACTGCCTGGACGACTTCCCTGAAATTTGAATCTGTGCCGCGGAAATCAATCTGGATGGGCGTACCAGGCTTGACGCCTGCTTTTTGTAATAAGGCCTTGGCCCCTGCCGGATCGAATGCGACAGGTTTGAGCGCTGGGTCATAGCCAAACGATAGCTTGCCTTGAAAGCTCGCAACGGGCTCTGCATGCCCCTGCATAATTTGTTTGATAATCGTGTCACGATCGACTGCCATCGTGAGCGCTCGACGCACATTGACATCTTTCATGATGCCATCGCGCGTGTTGTAACGTAGCGCAAGCGTCGTTGGTCCATTGATACTTGCGGTACGTAATTTTGCATCTTTGTTGACGACCTCCACCATGCTCAATGGGATCGTTGTTGCGATATCCAGACGACCCGCCTGCAATTCTGCGACCTGCGTGGCTGCTTCCGCAATAAATTTATAGACGAGCCCGTCAAGTTTAGGCGCTCCATCCCAATAGCCCTCGTTACGGGCAAGCGTCAGACTGACCTTGGGCTTATATTCAACAAACTTGAAAGGTCCTGTGCCAACAGGATTCGCATTAAAAAATTCATCGCCCTTCTCGGTTATGTATTTGGGAGGAACAATCATGCCACCATAGCCTGCGAGCTTGGTGAGCAGGACCGGATCGGGACGAGAGAGAATGAAATCAACAGTCAGCGGATCAACGACCTTAACTTCTTTGATCGCGTTGTAGTTGGATTGCTGAGGACCTTTGGCTCCCTCAGGTCCAAGAAGTCGATCAAAGGTGAATTTCACCGCCTCTGCGTTGAAAGGCTCGCCATTATGAAACTTGACGTGGTCGCGTAACTTAAAACGAATCCGCCCGTTGTTGTCGAGGATCTCCCAGGAGGTCGCCAGTCCAGGCACGAGTTTCATATCAGCAGTGCGCATCGTCAGTCCGTCAAAAATCTGACTGCCAACACCACCCCAAGTCACGAGAAAGGTATCAATCGGATCCCAGCTGCCTGGATCACCCGCAGGCGCCGCGATACTCAAGGTACCTGCTGCGTGCGTCAGTACGGGGGTAGCAAGGGAGGAAAGCGCCAGCAACGAAACTGCGGCAAGATGTTTGATACGGAACATGGAATATCTCCAAATGAATCAGTTAATTTTCTATTTGACGCGTTGCGTAAAAAACAACGCAACCACACCAATCGCCATGACGATCAACGAAATATGCACCGCATTTTTACTTGCGGCATAGGTAATACTTGAATAGGTCAGATAAGCGCAGGTCAGACAAAATAAGATCGGCGTGAAGGGATAGAGAGGCACTTTAAATGGTCGCTCTGTTGCGGGATCTTTAACCCGCAACACAAATAATGACAAACCAACCAGAAACAAAAAAAACCAGAAAACGGGCGCTGTAAATTCGACCATTACCTCAAAGCCATCGGTCTGCCAGATTCCAAAAATTACCAGAAGCAGACTCAAAGCAGACTGGACACAATAGGCAGTTATGGGCGAACCTCGATCAGCATGCCAATAACCCATAAAGCGCAATGCCCGCCAATCGCGACCCAGCGCATAATTAGTGCGCGCACCGACAATCATGGTTGCATTAATACTGGTCAGCGCAGATATCGACACAAATACTCCAAGCACGCGCTCGCCCCAGGGGCCAAAGGCACGTCCCATCAAATCAGCAGCTACGGCCTGACTGCCCGCAAGTCCAGCCAATCCCAGACCCGACACGACGGCGATATTGACTACTACATAAACCAGCGTGAGGATCACAATACTAATGACGATGACCGGCACGATGGCACGGCGCCCTCCTTTTACTTCGGCGGAAATATACGCCGCCTCATTCCACCCGCCATACGTCAATAGCACAAACACCATCGCCAGGCCAAACATGCCGAGGCTCGGATTCGATGAAAACAACGCAGGCGAAGCCGGTGCATCGGGTGCGACAATAAATCCTGCTATGGCCACACATACGAGTCCAGTCACCTCGATGATTGTCAAAAGCGACTGAACCCAGGATGCCGCGTTGATTCCAACGATATTCACAACAGTCATCGCGACGACAATACCAACGGCCCAGATCGCGGAGGAGTGGGTCCCAAGCGAAAAGGCCTTGCTCATATAGTCGCCAAAAACGAATGCAAGCAACGCAATTGAACCCGTGTTGATGACAGTAGCTTTGGCCCAGGCATACAAAAACGAGAGGTGTTTACCAAAAGCCTGGGCAATAAAGTGATAATCCCCGCCTGCATGGGGGTAGGTCGTGGCGAGCTCCGCGTAACACAGCGCGCCCGCAAGCGATATCACCCCGCCCAGAACCCACGCAACAATCATCCAACCTGCATCACCCGTCACGCCAGCGACCATCGATGGCGTTTTAAATATTCCGGCACCAATCACAATGCCAACAATAATGGCGATGGCGCCAAAAGCACTGAGCGTGCGCTCAGGGCCCTGACTGGAACAGCCGGCTAATTGCTCGCTCATTCTTTAACCGCAGCCTGACCAAACTCCTGCCCCGCCCAACCCTCTATATGGCGAATGATATTTGCGTAGTCGCGCGGACCATCGCCCTGGCTGATGGCAAAAGCCAGAAACTGTCTAGCCGCCGGGCTCACCGTCATCGGGACACCGAGTTTTTCAGCTTCTTCCATGCAGAGCTTGATATCCTTGTGCAGCAAGTCTGTTGTAAATCGTGTGGGAAATTCGCGATTCAAAATGCATTGTGGAATTTTCTCCTGCGTTGCAAATGAACGGCCACTAGAAACATTGATCACGTCCAGCATGGTCTTGGGATCCAGGCCTGCTTTGGCGCCATAAACCAAGGTTTCGCAACTAGCGACGATACTGACGGCACACAGGGTGTTGTTGACGATCTTCATCGTCTGGCCCAGACTTGGTTCGGCCCCAAGATAGAAAATATTTTTACCGAGGATTGAAAGGATTGGGTGCGCCTCCTGATACGCCGCCTCGGGACCCGAGGCCATCAGCGTCAGTGTTCCTTTCTCAGCGCCGATCGTGCCTCCGCTGACAGGTGTTCCAACCCAGGCAATATTATGCGCAGCGACAGCAGCAGAAACCGTGTCGGTGACGGATGGGCCGGTAGTCGAAAGATCAACAATCGTACGCACAGCCTTACCGTGCATGACACCATCGTCGCCGGTTGAAACAGATGCAACAATCGTCGGCATTGAAAGACACAGCAAAACAATCTCTGCCTGATCCGCGAGCGCGCGAGGAGTATCTGCTACCTGCGCACCATGCTGCTGCAATCTGTCCAGCGCTGCAGGATTGGTATCAAACACAACCAGATCCTGACCCGCCGCTAGCAATCGAGAACCAAAGTGATACCCCATGTTACCTAAACCGATCAATCCGATTTTCATACAATGATTCCTTGCTTACTCTTCTGGTTTAAAGCCGCTGTCTTGCGCGGCACGACGAAACCGCTCGATTTCCGCGAGCTGAAATTTACGCATCGCATCCGGATCAAACGGCATGACCTCAGCACCCGTTTTTTCGATAAATACTTTTGAATCAGGCTGAGCCAACGCCTTTTGCATCGCCTCTGCGAGAATATTTACAATGGCATCCGGTGTTTTGGCAGCAACCCAGAACGAGGTCCAGCTGTAGTGGACCGCATCGGGGTAGCCGCTTTCTTTCAAGGTCGGCACATCAGGTAATTCAGGATGACGCGCATCCCCCGTCACAAGCAATGCCCGAGCCTTACCCGAGGTCGCAGTCGACACCGATCCGGTTGAATCAACAACGGCCAGATCAATCTGGTTGCCCATCACATCTGTGAGCGTCTGTGACAAGCCTTTATATATGATGGTTTGAAATGGCGCCTTGGCCTGCGAGGTAAATTGCGCAGCCGCCAACTGATATCCAGGAGAGTAGGTGCCGGAGTTCAGGGGGGGTTGCTGCCGTGCGCGCGTCTCTAAATCCTTGATGGTTTTCAAAGGTGAGTCATTCGACACCATAAATACCGCCATCGAACGCGTCATTCCTGCGACGGGACGCAAATCCGCGACCGGGTCATAGGCCAGATTTTTAACCGTCACGACATTGACGGCCATGGGCGAGTTACTCCCCAACAAAATGGTGTAACCATCCGCGGGTTCTGCTTTAAGGGACTGAACCGATAAAGCGCCGCCCGCCCCTGGCTTGTTTTCAACGATTACAGGTTGCCCGAGGATCTCAGAAAGTTTTTTACCAAAAAATCTTGCATAGACATCCGAGCCGCTACCTGCGGTGAATGGCACAAGAATTTTTAACGGTTTGCTAGGAAAGCTAGACGTCTGAGACTGGGCTGATACGGCCCCAGTCATTCCAGTCAGCACAGCGACCATCGCAACGCCGATGAGCCGACGACGGTCAATGATTGACGTGGCGTATCGCCGCTCAGAATTTTTTTTAATTTTCATGTCTCCTCCGTTTAATTTTTTATTTGTTAAGTGCTTAGAGGATGCTTAGGCAGCAGCAGAAGGATCAGCCAGGACAACGGATTCATAGGCATGCAAAGCAGTAGCACCACCCGTGTGCAAGAACAGTACATTGTCAGTAGGCTTGAAGTGTCCCTTGCGACTCAGGCCAATCAAACCTGCCATGATTTTTCCTGTGTATACCGGATCAAGCAAGATGGCTTCGGTGCGAGCGAGCATCTGTACGGCCTCGACCATGGCTGGATTTGGCATGGAGTATTTAGGACGCCACCAGTCGCCATAGCTTACGACCGCCTCAGCTGGAACTTTTATATCTACTTTCAACAGGTCCATGATCGCCTGGGCTTCTTTCAGAACGAGTGGATTCTGGTCTGATGGATCGCGACTGACACCGATACCGATCAAGGGAATGTGGATATTGTTACCAAGAAAGCCTGCAACCAGACCACCATGGGTACCAGAGCTGCCCGAGCCGACAATGACATAATCCATCGGCTGTCCCATCTGAAGCAACTGATTTTGCAATTCTTGCGCGCAGGCAACATAGCCAAGTCCACCGATCGCGTTTGAGCCACCGCCTGGGATGATGTAGGGCTTGCGACCTTGCGCACGTAATTCAGCGGCAACTTTTTCCATGGCTTCGGCCATGTTGCTGCCACCCGGAACGACGGTAATCGCTTCTACACCGAGCAAACGAAACATAAAGTTATTGCCCGAGGCATTTGGGTCATAGCTGCCCGGAATACGCTCTTCGATCACAAAACGGCATTTCAAGCCCTCTTTCACCGCAGCAGCCAGCGTAATACGGCAATGATTGGATTGCGGTGCACCGCATGTGATGAGCGTGTCAGCGCCCTTTGCCAGCGCGTCGCCCATGAGAAACTCAAGCTTGCGTGTCTTATTACCGCCAGGTGCCAAACCGAGCATGTCATCACGCTTGATCCAGACGCGCGGCCCACCGAGTGCCTTGGTAAAGTTGGGCAGAAACTCGATTGGCGATGGCATTTGGGAATAACGGCGACGCGGGAAACGGCTTAAATCCATGACAAATTCCTCGTTTATTGTTAAAAAGCATGAACGCATATTGCCTGACAGGAGCACACCATGCAATTGCAATGCCCTCATTGCCATAAAACTAATCGTATACCAGACGAGCGCTTGGCCGATGAACCCGTCTGTGGTGCCTGCGGCAAAGCTATTTTCGGTGGCGTGCACGCCCTTGACGCGACGGGACTTCAGGCAGTCCTTTCTCAGAGCGCAGTTCCTGTCATCATCGATTTCTGGGCCCCATGGTGCGGACCGTGCGTGGGATTTGCTCCGACTTATGCTGCTGCGGCACAAAAATTTGGTGGCAAAGTGATTTTCGTGAAAATCGATACAGAGGCTAATCAGGCGTTAGGTGCAAAGTACAACATCCGTTCTATCCCAACGCTGGCTGTTTTTAAAGGTAATCTGGAGTTGGGGCGTGTATCGGGTGCTTTGCCTCCCAAACAACTCGAGGAAATGATTCAGCAAGTCCTCTCTAAACAATAATAAAAAATCAAAAGCTAGGGATTGCCCCAGTCCCGCGCAAACAAAATGCGACACGCACTCAAATGGTGCTAAATTCGAAAAGAATTAAAAAGACTTGCTCACTTCGAGCGAGTCTTGCCAGCCAACCCGTCTCAAATGTTTCAAAATGAGGCAAAAGATGGCACAGATATTGCTTGCATACTAGAAGTTATCCATTCAACTCGGGGCATATACATGAAGCAAATTTCTCAAGTCTTTTCGATGTTTATCGCACGCGCCTTAACATTATCAATTTTATCGTTAGCGTTATTTGCACCTGTTGAGACATATGCCCAAGCTACGCCACAGGTAAAGATGGCCTACGCGAAATGCGCGCACTGCTTGTCCATGGCGATGGTTCCTGGCCTGGCCAAAGGTGTTGAAATCGAAGCCATCAACTTCACCTCAGGAAACGATGCTCTCACCGCACTGGTCTCGAAAAGCGTAGATATCGCGCAGGTTACTTACCTGCACTTCGTCACCGGCCTCGATAAAGGTATGGATCTAGTAGCGATTTCGGGTCAGGTGAATGGCGGCTCAGAGTTGTTAGTAGGCAAAGATATGGTTCTCGAAGCTAACGATTGGGTGGCTCTTAAAAAAATCATTACTGATTACAAAGCCCAGGGCAAACAATTCCGCATCGCTGCGTCACGTGGCAACGCACAAGATTTGCATATGCGTGGTGAAATGCTTAAGAACGGCATCAATCCAACGAAAGATGTTCAGTTCGTCAATATTCCTAACCCTGCCGACCATCAGGCAGCTTTGCAACGCGGCGAAGTCGAGTTGATTGGTACGGTCGAGCCTTTTGCTTCACAAATCCGCCTCAATGGGGTTGGTAAGC
Source organism: uncultured beta proteobacterium (assembly GCA_903865015.1). Classification (GTDB taxonomy): domain Bacteria; phylum Pseudomonadota; class Gammaproteobacteria; order Burkholderiales; family Burkholderiaceae_B; genus Zwartia. The sequence continues at coordinate 8,353 of CAIPID010000046.1, forward strand.
ATTTCAATTTCCCTTATGACCAGGCCGCGGGCAAGCTGACCAACCTGATCGTGACACGTTCGGATGTAATTAAAGAAAAACCTGAAGCCGTCAAACAAACTGTTGCTGCCGTGGTGATGCTTGTGGATCAGCTGAACAAAGACAAACAAGCTTGGATTGACAGCATTGTGAAAGGTACCGGTCTCGATAAAAACATCGCGACAGAAGCTCTGAAAAATGCGTATCCAGACTACAACATGTATCGCGCTGCAACACTGGCCATTGCCGACATGATGCGCGAACTCAAATACATCTCGCGCGATGTCACGGCTGACATCGACAAAAACATGAACTACACCTTTCTGACTGCTGTAACAGGTAAGACGCCTAAAGAACTGGGCTATTAATCAATGAAGATGCTTGTCCACATCTGGAGACAAAAGGGACGGTTCGCTGTCCCGGTCTTTCTCTTACTGTTATGGGAATTTCTTTCCCGCATCGGTTACCTGCCACCCGCCCTGCTCCCAGCACCCTCCAGGGTATTCATGACATGGGGTGACTGGATATTCGGGTTTGACGAGTCTGCTCAGGATATTTCAGGCAGATGGTTTAGCGATGCGCTAGCCAGTAGCACACGGGTATTCGCCGGGTACAGTATTGCTGCAGTACTGGCAATATCGATCGGCGTCGCGATAGGCTGGTCAAAATTTATTGAAAAAACAATCGAGCCCACGCTACAGATGCTGCGTCCGATTCCACCCGTATCCTGGATACCTCTGGCGATCATCTGGTTTGGTATTGCCAATAAACCGGCGATATTTCTAGTGTTTCTAGGTGCGTTCTTCCCAATCCTGATGAATACCATTCATGGTGTAAAAACAGTCAATCGCGACTTGTTACGCGCAGCCGCTATGGCGGGCGCCAAACAAAATCAATTACTACGCTTTGTTGTCCTACCTGCGGCGATGCCAAGCATTTTTGCAGGTCTTCGGATTGGCGTGGGTAGTGCGTGGATGCTAACTGTGACGGCCGAAATGGTTGCCGTTAAAAGCGGCTTGGGATATTCGCTATGGGATTCGTATTATTTCTTGCGCTATGACTTGGTCATTGCAAGCATGATCAGTATCGGATTGCTGGGCTATCTCACAGACCTCCTGATCAAGGCCATCATGAATCGTTTGCTGCGCTGGCAGCATGCGGGTACCGTCCAAGGCTCGCGAGCATAAGAACACATCACATGTCATTTATCGAACTCAATAATATCGTCAAAATATTCAAGGATCCCGTGCGTGGCACGGATATGCTTGCTATTGATGAGGTTTCGCTTTCAGTCGAAAAAAAAGAACTTGTTTGTTTGCTTGGACCGAGTGGCTGCGGCAAATCAACCCTGCTCAATATGATTGCAGGATTTGAAAAACCCACCACGGGTGAAGTCAAAGTCGACAACAAACTTATTACTGGTCCGGGTGCTGATCGTGGCATGGTATTTCAACAACCAAACCTGATGCCCTGGTTACCTGTCTGGGACAATGTCGCTTTCGCGCACAAGCTGCAAGGAATGGGCAAAGCACAACGACGTGAAGCAGCACAGCCTTTTATCGACGCAGTCAAATTGACCGGCTTTGAAAATCATCTGCCTGGAGAACTGTCTGGGGGGATGGCGCAACGCGTAGGCATCGCCCGCGCGCTGCTGCAAAATCCAGCCGTTATCCTAATGGATGAACCTTTTGCCGCACTGGATGCGCAGACCAAACTTGACATGCAGGAAGAGCTTGTCACCATCTGGCAACGCTACAACAGTACGATTGTATTTGTAACGCATAGTGTTGACGAAGCATTGATACTTGGTACCCAAGTGGTTGTGATGACGCATCGCCCCGGTAAGATTCGAGAACGTATTGTGATTGATCTGGAAAGACCGCGTGACATTACCTCGACGGAATTCAACGAGATAAAAAGACATGTGCTTGAGTTGATCCGTGAAGAAGCCCAACTCGCGCGCACCGAACAACACTGATCGTTTAATCAATATTGGCTTCGATACCCGGGGTTCAGCTAACCGCGCAAATACCAATTATGCATAATTCGAATAATCACCGCGTACTGTTGGGGATGCTCACTCCATCATCCAACACAATTCTCGAACCTGTCACAACAAAAATGATCGCCGACATTACTGAGGCGAGTGTGCATTTTGGTCGCTTTAAAGTGACCGAGATCGCATTGTCTGAGCAAGCTCTGGCACAGTTCGATGCGACTGAAATTCTCGTCGGAGCCGAGCTCCTCGCGCACGCGAAAGTTCAGAGCATCGGCTGGAGCGGGACAGCGGCAGGCTGGCGAGGCTTTGCGGCTGACGAAGATCTCTGCGCCAAAATCACCGCTCATACGGGTATTGCGTCCTGTACATCTGTGCTCGCGCTAAACGAAATTCTCGCGCTCACGCACGCTCGCACGCTCGGGATCGTGTCACCCTATACGGATGATGTGCAACAGAAAATTATCAACAATTACATCGATATCGGGATTGAGCCAGCTGGGGATGCGCATCTTGGGATCCGGGATAATTTCAGTTTTTCCGAAGTCTCGGCTGATCAGTTGCGTGACATGTGTCGTCAAGTCGCACAATCAAAACCAGATGCGATCGTTGTGTACTGTACCAATCTGGCGGGTGCGCCACTCGTAGAAGAAATGGAAGCCGAACTCGGCATCCCCATCTACGACACGATTGCGACCGTTACATGGAAAGCTTTAAAGCAATGCAATATCGATACGGGCCGTATAAAAGGCTGGGGTAGTCTTTTCCGAGAGGTCGTTTGAAATGTCCGACACACAATTTGATTTGGTGATTCGAAATGCCCTCGTGGCAACGGCTGCTGACACATTCATGGCAGACATCGGTATACGGGATGGAGTGATTGAGCAACTTGGTCGCAATATTGCAGCAGGTAAAAAGGAGATTGATGCGGACGGGCGCACGGTCACTCCGGGCGGCGTAGATGGACATTGTCATCTCGACCAACCCATGCTACCCCCTGCCCGCATGTCCGATAATTTTGATACAGGTACGCGCTCAGCCGCCTGCGGTGGCACAACCACAGTCATTCCATTTGCCGTGCAGGAAAAAGGTCATTCCTTGCAAAGCGCTGTGGATGATTATCACCAGCGCGCAACGGGTCGCGCACACGTCGACTACGCCTTTCATTTAATCGTCAGCGACCCGACTCCCGATGTTCTGTCACGTGAGCTACCCAAGCTGATCGCAGAAGGCTACTCGTCATTCAAGATCTACATGACGTACGACGATTTAAAACTTAATGACGGTGAAATTCTGGATGTACTGGATACCGCGAAAAAGAATAATGCTTTGGTTATGGTGCATGCCGAGAATGCGGACTGTATCGAGTGGCTGACTAAACGCCTTGAAGCAGCTGGCCATACAGCACCTCGCTTTCATAGCCATTCACGTCCCATGCTGGTTGAGCGCGAAGCCACACATCGCGCCATTGCGCTCTCTGAGTTGATCGATGTACCGATCCTGATCGTGCACGTCTCAGGTCGCGAAGCTGTCGAGCAGATACGGTGGGCGCGCGGACATGGACTCAATATTTTTGCAGAAACCTGTCCGCAATATTTATTTTTGTCTGCCGAGGATCTAGGTGGAGACAATGAATATGCGGGTGCTAAATGCGTTTGTAGCCCGCCCCCGCGAGACAAAGGTAATCAGGAGGTCATCTGGAATGCACTGACCGAGGGTTTGTTTACCGTATTTTCTTCTGATCATGCCGCGTTCAATTACGGCGGGACCGACGGCAAACATCCGGATGGCGAGGAAGTCGGATTCCGTTATATCCCAAATGGTATTCCTGGTCTGGAAACACGCATGCCGCTTTTGTATTCTGAGGGCGTTTTAAAGGGCCGCATCACGGTCAATAAGTTTGTTGAGCTGACATCCACCAACGCAGCAAAAGCCTACGGCCTGCATCCACGCAAAGGCACTGTCGCGATCGGTGCCGATGCCGACCTAGTGATTTGGGATGAGCGTGAAATAACGATTCATAACACCATGCTGCATCATGCTACCGACTACACCCCATATGAAGGCATGGTGCTCAAGGCCTGGCCAGGCATGACGATTTCGGCTGGAGAGATTGTCTGGGATGGTAAAGATTTCCACTCCCGGTCGGGACGTGGTCGTTTTTTACATTGCGAAGCGCCCTCGCTACTGCCTAAAAAATGAAATTACTCATCATTAATCCCAATATCTCCGCAAGCGTGACATCGTTGATTGGCGAGGAATCCCAGCGGATCGCGAGTCCATCGACTGAAATCACCATGATGACAGCTGAACTGGGGGTTGCTTATATTGAAACCCGGTTTGAAGCCATGATCGGTGCCTACGCAACGGCCGAGCTTGCCGCGCGACACGCCGCACAGCATGACGCAATTATTGTCGCGGCCTTTGGCGACCCGGGGCTGGCTGCGTTACGTGAGGTACTTGACATCCCTGTCTTGGGTTTAACGGAGTCGGCACTCATGAGCGCCTGCATGCTAGGCCAACGGTTTTCAATTATTGCGATCTCGCGCAGGATTTCCGCCTGGTATCGCGAAACGGTACAAACCAATGGTTTGCTGGATCGATTAGCCAGTATTCGTACGCTGGATCAGCGCGTGCAAAATATCGGATCAATTCAAAACGATCATGCAGAGGAATTAAAAGCATTATGCATGCAAGCGATCGAACAGGACGGCGCAGACGTACTGATCATTGCTGGCGCACCGCTGGCAGGACTTGCCAGGACGATTGCAGCAGACATCCCAGTCCCTCTTGTTGACGGCGTCTCAAGCGCAGTGCGCCACGCAGAGTCCCTATTTGCCTTGGGTACACACGCCCCAAGACTAGGCAGTTTTGCACATCCGCCGATTAAACCCAACAAAGGCTTAAGTCCCGCGATTCAGAATATTTTGAATCCTCAAGCTTAATCAAGGCTAATAACCAAAAGATATATATATAAAACAAATAAGTACTTTTTGGTTTTATAGAAATCAGGCAGAATTGGGTGCTTAAATCGCCTGACTGACTTGATTCAAATGAAAAAACTTTTACGCAACACCGCTAGTGCCCTCATTCTGCTTTGGGGTCAGCAAGCATTTGCGCAGACTACGTTATTGAACGTCTCATATGATGTTGCGCGTGAGTTTTACAAAGACTTCAATACGGCTTTTGTTGCGGATTACAAAAAGACAACAGGCAAAGACATCAAGATTGATCAGTCTCACGCAGGCTCAAGCGCCCAGGCCCGTGCGGTCAATGATGGATTGGCGGCAGACGTCGTCTCCATGAACACCACAACAGATGTTGAATTCCTTGCCAATACTGGCGTGGTGTCCAAGGACTGGAACAAACAGTTCGCGTTCGATGCGTCCCCCACGACCTCCACTATGCTTTTTCTGGTGCGACGCGGTAATCCAAAAGGGATTAAAGACTGGGACGATTTGCTTAAGTCAGATGTAAAAATCGTTGTGGTCAATCCTAAAACCGGCGGCAATGGACGAATGGCCTATTTAGCGGCCTGGGGACAGGTCCGTAAAAATGGTGGTACGGACGCACAGGCGCAAGAGTTTGTCACCAAAATGTATAAGAACGTCCCCATCCTGGCCAAGGGCGGTCGCGATGCGACATCCATTTTCCTGCAGCGCAATACGGGGGACGTGCTAATTACCTTTGAATCAGAAGTCGTCTCAGTCAATCGTGAATTCGGTGAGGGCAAAGTCGATGTGATTCATCCGTCCTCAAGTATTGTCGCTGAGAACCCGGTTGCCATCGTCAATCGTACGGTCGATAAAAAAGGGACGCGCGAACAAGCCCGCGCGTATCTGGACTTTTTGTATTCTGACGCAGGCCAGGAAATTGCCGCCAAGCATGCGATCCGTCCGCGTTCGCAAGTCATCCAGGATAAGTACAAAGATATTTTCAAACCGATTCAGTTCTTTACTGTCGCCGACTATTTCGGCAGTTTTTCAGAAGCACAGAAAGTTCACTTCAACGACGGTGGCCTGTTTGACAAGATTTACACCACTGGCAAATAAATGACGCAACACGCACTCACCTCGCCAGATCCTGGAGGGGTATCGCATTTAAAGCGACTCAAGCAGCAACGGGTGATGCCAGGCTTTGGACTGACGATCGGTTTGACCATGTTCTACCTGAGCCTGATTGTCCTGATCCCATTGTCCGCTTTGTTTTTCAAAACATTCACGCTCAGCATGGATGAGTTCTGGGCTGCGGTCAGTTCACCGCGTGTGATGGCCTCCTATCGTCTGACTTTCGGTGCTGCGTTTTTGGCCGCATTATTTAATCTAGTCACTGGATTATTGCTAGCCTGGGTGTTAGTGCGTTATGAATTCCCAGGTAAAAAAATTGTCGATGCGCTGGTCGACTTACCTTTCGCACTTCCAACCGCCGTGGCCGGCATTGCCTTGACAGCCTTACTGGCGCCAAATGGCTGGTTAGGCTCATATTTAGAAGCCTGGGGTATTCAAATCGCCTTTACACCAGCTGGGGTCGTAGTGGCACTGATTTTTATCGGTATTCCCTTTGTTGTGCGTACTGTGCAACCAGTATTAGAGGATGCGGAAAAAGAACTCGAAGAAGCTGCTACCTGCCTGGGTGCGAGTCCATTTCAAACATTTACTAAGGTCATTTTGCCAACGATCACGCCTGCTTTGCTGACAGGGTTTGCGATGGCTTTTGCCCGCGCGATCGGTGAATATGGCTCAGTGATTTTTATTGCAGGCAATATGCCGATGGTGTCCGAGATCACTTCACTCATTATTATCGGCAAACTTGAGCAATATGATTTCGCAGGTGCGACGGCTGTCGCAGTCGTGATGCTGGTGGGGTCATTCATCCTGCTAATGATCATCAATCTATTGCAAGCCTGGCAGCGCAAACGTGCGGGAATGAAATCATGAGTCAGCAACAGATCGTCCAGCGCGCACAGCCATATGGTACGGAATCGAAATTCATTCGACGCCTGCTCATTACGCTCGCATTGCTATTCGTATTTTTATTTCTCGTATTACCTCTGACCGCGGTCTTTACAGAGGCGTTACGTAAAGGAATCGGTGCGTACTTTGCCAGCATGGAGGACCCTGATTCTTGGGCTGCAGTGCGTTTAACCTTATTCATCGCAGCAATTGTCGTACCGATGAATCTGGCCTTTGGAGTATGCGCCGCCTGGGCAGTCGCCAAACACGACTTCAAAGGGAAGTCATTTTTAATCACATTGATTGACCTGCCCTTTTCTGTATCACCTGTTGTCGCGGGTCTTGTCTACGTTCTGGTGTTTGGTGCGAATGGCTGGTTCGGTGGATGGCTGCTTGCACACGACATCAAAATCATCTTTGCCGTGCCCGGCATGATCATTGCAACGGTATTCGTCACCCTGCCCTTTATCGCACGCGAGCTCATTCCCTTGATGCAGTCTCAGGGGACCGACGAAGAACAAGCTGCCATCGTACTGGGAGCCAGTGGCTGGCAAGTTTTTACCAAAGTAACGTTACCTAATATCAAATGGGGGCTCATCTATGGCGTGATTTTGTGTAACGCACGCTCAATGGGGGAATTTGGTGCGGTCGCAGTGGTCTCCGGTCACATCCGTGGGCAAACCAATACCATGCCCTTGCAGGTTGAAATTTTATACAACGAATATCAGTCGGTTGCCGCGTTTGCGATCGCCTCACTTTTAGCGCTACTGGCTTTACTTACGTTAGTCATTAAAACGTTTGTCGAATGGCGACAGCACAAAGCCGAACAACTTCTAGCCCAAGGTTTGTCATGAGTATCGAAGTTAAAAATATCACAAAAAATTTCGGTCAGATCCGTGTGCTCGACGATATCAATTTGAGAATCGACTCGGGCGAACTGGTCGCTTTGCTCGGCCCATCCGGATGCGGTAAGACTACCCTGTTGCGCATCATTGCAGGACTAGAAACCGCAGATCATGGCAGCGTCTACCTTGAAGAAGATGATGCAACACTTGCCGGCGCGCGCGAGCGACAGGTTGGTTTTGTATTTCAACATTACGCGTTATTTCGTCACATGAGCGTGTTTGAAAACGTGGCCTTTGGTCTGCGTGTCAAATCCAGGAGCGAGCGCCCTAGCGAAGAAAAAATCCGCGACAAAGTGTATGAGTTGCTCGACATGGTGCAACTCAAATTCCTCAAAGACAGATTCCCCTCACAACTCTCGGGGGGGCAGAGACAGCGCATCGCATTGGCCCGAGCTCTGGCGATTGAGCCGCGGGTACTGTTACTCGACGAACCCTTTGGCGCGCTCGACGCAAAGGTTCGTAAAGAGCTGCGCAAGTGGTTGCGCAAGCTCCATGATGAGTTGCATGTGACCTCAGTCTTTGTCACCCACGATCAGGAAGAAGCGCTGGAGGTCTCGGACACCGTCGTACTGATGAACCGCGGCAGACTTGAGCAAGTAGGCAGCCCTGAGCAAGTCTACGATCACCCGGCAACACCTTTTGCCTATGGGTTCCTGGGCAACGTCAATCGATTCGAAGGCGCATTGACTGCGGGTAAATTCAAAATTGGCGATATTTTGCTTGATCACTCGACACCGTCATTAAGCCCGGATCAAGCCTCAGTCGTAGCCTTTGCCCGGCCTGCAGATCTGGATATCGTGACGGCGCAAAGCACGCAGACAGGGATTCCTGCGACGATCGACCGGATTCTGTCTTTTGGCCAGACATCAAAAATCGAGCTGACGTCCTCGGTCGCGTTGACCGACTCCGGCAAAGTAATCGAGTACGAAGTGCTATGGCCACGTAACCGGGTTCAGGATGCGGCACTGAAAGAAGGCATGTCGGTCAAGCTCATCCCGACAGCCTTGCGTGTTTTCAGTCATTAACGCACTTCGGGCTGATCACCAATCCACGCAATACGCAACAAATTGGTTGAGCCAGACACGCCAAACGGTGTTCCTGCAATGATCAGCAAGGCCTGACCAGGCTCGCCAAAGCCGTGCTTTTTTGCTGCCTGTGTGGAGTGCATGACGATTTCTTCGGTGCTGTCAACATCAGCTGCCTGTATCGAGTGCACGCCCCATACTAAGGACAATCGACGCGCCGCGGCCGGTATCGGTGTCATACTCAGGATAGGTGCACGAGGACGCTCATGCGCGACACGCAGCGTTGTCGCACCTGAAGACGTATAGGCCACCGTGGCCGCAACCGGCAGTGTTTCAGCAACCGTGCGGATCGCCGCAGAAATCGCATCACGTGCATCGCTATGACGACGCGATGCAACCGCATCCATGGTCACGCGCTGCAAAGGATCGCGTTCAGTACTTTGTAAAATTCTGTCCATCATTTCGACGGCTTCGATCGGATAAGCACCCGAGGCTGATTCAGCCGACAGCATGACAGCATCCACACCGTCATACACCGCAGTCGCGACATCGCTAACCTCGGCACGCGTCGGGACCGGCGAAGTAATCATCGACTCCATCATCTGGGTCGCGACAATCACGGGCTTGCCTGCCTCACGACAGGCCCTGACAATACGTTTTTGTAAAACAGGCACATCCTCGGGAGGGAGTTCCACGCCCAGATCGCCACGCGCGACCATGATGCCGTCGGAGCCCGCGACAATCGCCTCGAGCGAGTCAATCGCGGAAGGCTTTTCGAGTTTTGCCATCACCCAGGCTCGATTACCCACAATTGCTTTGAGCTCGTGGATGTCTTCAGGGCGCTGAACAAACGACAACGCAATCCAGTCGATGCCGATACTCAGACCGAAATCCAGGTCCTCCCGGTCTTTTGCCGTTAACGCCGACAGAGGCAGAATAGCGCCCGGGACATTCACACCTTTGCGATCTGAAATCATCCCGGCATTCAGCGCCTGCACTTCTGCCTGTTCTTTATTGCAGCTCAATACGCGTAAGCGGACCTTACCATCATCGATCAATAAATCATCGCCTGGACGAATCGCCGCAAAAATCTCGGGGTGCAGTAAAGGAACCCGACCGTTTTCACCAGGCTCCGGGTTGAGGTCAAGTGTGAGTTTTTGACCGATCTCAAGCATTTGCTTGCCACCGACCAGCTTGCCCAGTCGCAGCTTAGGACCTTGCAAGTCCATCAGGATGCCAACAGGACGGCCCACGTCAGCCTCGATCAGACGAATCGCGTCATAGCGTGCTTTGTGATCAGCATGGGTGCCGTGGCTGAAATTCAACCGGAACACGTCAACACCCGCATCAAACAAGCGGCGGATCATGTCAGGCTCGCTACTTGCTGGTCCAAGAGTTGCGACAATTTTTGTGTTGCGATTACGGTGTGAAATTGCGTCTAGTTTCATCTTTTTGCCTTATTCCTGTGACTCGCATCAGTTTGTTTGACAGACGCAAAACCTCTCTATAGCATCTATCAGTATTGATCTTATTATCTATGATGATAGCGGTATTTAGGTTCGGATCAACCTGTCTGTGCAAATACACATTTACCCCATTCACTTTTACCCTAATTAATGCCGGAGCTGTTATGAACGCTGTTGCCCATTCCAAAACTTCCTCGCTTCGCGTCAATGGCAAGCGACTGTGGGACAACCTGATGGATCTGGCCGCAATTGGTGCAACGCAAAAAGGCGGCGTATGCCGTCTCGCATTAACAGCACTCGACCGTCAAGGCAGGGATTTCTTTGTCAGTCAGGCGCGCGCAGCAGGCTGCACCATCCGCGTCGATAGCATCGGCAATATTTTTGCGCGTCGAGAGGGTCGCAACCCAGCACTCCCCGTTGTGATGACAGGCAGCCATATCGATACGCAACCAACAGGTGGCAAGTTCGATGGTAACTACGGAGTACTCGCGGGTCTTGAGGTTTTCAAAACCCTAAACGATGCAGGTATCGTGACCGAGGCACCTCTCGAGGTTGTGGTGTGGACGAACGAAGAAGGCTCACGTTTTGTGCCGGTCATGATGGGATCGGGCACATTTATCGGTGAATTCAAAATCGATGAGGTACTCGCGCAAAAAGATCGTGACGGTGTGACGGTTGGCTCAGCGTTGACAGAAATCGGCTATGCAGGCAATGACCAAGTCAGTACCCAAGGCATCGCCGCCTATTTCGAAGCGCACATTGAGCAAGGCCCTGTCCTTGAAGCCAACGATAAAACCATTGGCGTTGTAACAGGTGCGCTGGGTCAGCGGTGGTTCGACGTGGTGGTCACAGGCTCTGAGGCACATGCCGGCCCCACGCCGATGCCATTGCGCAAAGATGCCCTGCTCGCCGCATCACACATGGTGCAGTTGGTCAATCGACTCGCACTTGATCATGCGCCCAATGCACGCGGCACAGTGGGTATGCTGGATGTCTATCCGAATTCGCGCAACGTTATCCCGGGCACGGTGAAATTTTCTATTGATCTGCGCGCAGACAATGATGAAACACTGACAGCCATGGTCGCAGCGCTGCATGCCGATGCAGCGGTCATTGCAAAAAATGGTCAAGTCAGCATTGATATGCATCAGGTGGTGTATTTCCCACCTGCGATATTTGCTAAGCCTCTGGTCGATGCAGTACGTGATAGTGCAACGGAGATGGGCATGTCAGCGATGGATGCTGTCAGCGGCGCAGGACATGATGCCGTGTACATGGCCCGCGTTGCACCGACTGCAATGATTTTCATTCCTTGCAAAGATGGCATCAGCCACAACGAAATCGAAGACGCGCGACCTGATCATATCGAAGCTGGTTGTAACGTGTTGTAGATCGGAAGAGCGTCGTGTAGGGAAAGAGTGTGCCTCTATGTGTAGATCTCGGTGGTCGCCGGATCATTA
>CAIPID010000047.1 GCA_903865015.1 uncultured beta proteobacterium
CCAGCAATGTAAGCGGGATCGATCAAGCGATCGGTTTATTTATTGATACCTTACCTCTTTTTATTGATATACCCGCTGGAGAACCGCTGGTCAATTGGCTCGCGCATCAGCAAACCGCACAGTCCGAGCAGGATGTGCACTCACATATTGGTTTGGCTGCCATTCAAACTCTGGCGGGTTTTCCAGGCACTTCGATATTCGAAGCATTGTTCGTTTTTGAAAATTTCCCGACAGATGCGTCCAGCATTCCTGTTGGTGATCTCAAAGTGTTAGAGAGCCTGGGGCATGACGGCACGAATTACCCATTGGCGCTGGGCGCGATACCTGGTAAAACACTGGGCTTGCGTTTGACTTTTGACTTGGCGCGCATCGATACGTCACACGCACAACAGCTCTTGGACAGATTGTGCGATTTAATCAGAGCGTTACCCCTTATCGCAACGACACCACTCGCAGCGATTGAACTTGTAGATAAACAGCAGCGTCAAATCCTGATATCGCAATCAGCAGGCTTGGAGATCCAGACCCAAGTCAACGTGGCAGATCTCAATCAGCTATTCGAAAAGCAGGTAGCTCTCCAGCCTGATGCAGCTGCATTATTGACTCAAGAAAATGGCTCAGTGACAGAGCTCAGTTATGCTCAACTCGATGCCCACGCCAATCAAATGGCTCGCCATCTGATCGGCGAAGGTGTTGGGCCAGGTGAGATTGTCGCGCTGATGCTGGAACGCTCAGAGGCTTTACTCATCGCCACATTAGCCGTACTTAAAACGGGTGCGGCCTACCTGCCGCTTGATCCGGCTTACCCTGCAACGCGTCTTGAGTTCATCCTTAAAGACAGCCAGGTGCAGCGCGTCATCAGTAACGACTCGATTTACGACAATCTACAAGCAGCAATCGACTCTCAGCTACCTGAGATGCTGGATTTTGAAGACCCGATACTCAATATCAGACTGTCCATGCAGTCTGACGGTGCGATCGAAAATGATGAGAGAACCGCTGCGCTTTTCCCGCAAACACTGGCCTACCTAATCTACACCTCAGGCTCGACCGGCCTGCCTAAAGCTGTCGGAATATCGCATGCAGCAGCAGTTAATCTTGCACAAGCGCAGTTGAAAATATTTGGACTCAACAAAACTGACAAAGTATTGCAGTTTGCATCGCAAGCATTTGACGCGAGTGTCTGGGAAATGCTGCTGGCATTTGGCTCTGGCTCGGCACTGGTCATACCTGAACAAGGATCACGCACAGATGCGGCCGCGAGCCTGTCTGAAAATCTGCAGACTTTCGGGGTGACCCACGCGACTTTACCTCCGGCTTTGGTATCGGCGCTTGATACCGATGTGCTCTTGTCGTTGAAAACACTGGTTGTAGCGGGTGAAGCCTGCTCGCCGGAAATTGTCGCGCGCTTTGCCACCAACAGAAGAATGTTCAATGCTTACGGACCAACCGAAACGACAGTCTGTGCAACGATCAGCCCACCTCTCAATGCCCAGACAGATGGTACGGCTGGATCGGGTCCTGTCACAATTGGCCACCCTCTTGCAAACATGCAGGTATATCTGCTTGACCCATCGCTTGAGCCCGTGCCAAACGGCATGCAAGGTGAACTCTACATCTCAGGAACAGGTTTGGCCCGTGGTTACATTGGACGCTCAGGACTGACCTCTGAGCGATTTGTAGCCTGCCCCTTTGGTCAGCCAGGTGCTCGGATGTATCGCAGTGGGGACATGGCGCGTCGTCGGGACGATGGTTCGATCGAGTTTCTCGGTCGCGCGGACGATCAGGTCAAGATACACGGCTACCGGATTGAACTGGGTGAAATTGAATCGGCGTTGATGAAGCTTTCTGATTCACTTAGCCAGGTCGCAGTTATCGCACGCGAATTTGGTTCAGATCAAAAACTCGTTGCCTATCTGGTTATTAAAGAAGGCGAGTCAGCTCCAGAATCAGAAAGTCTAATCCGGGGACTCTCGGCTAGCCTGCCCGAATACATGGTACCGAACTACTACGTGACGGTGCCAGCACTGCCTTTCACTCCAAACGGAAAACTCGATCGGCGTGCGCTGCCGTCCCCCGCAATGCAAACGGGTACGGATAACAAACAGGCGGCCCGCACCCCGGAAGAAAAAATATTATGTGCCATCTTTGAATCGCTCACGAATCAAAAGAATATTGGCATCAACGATAGTTTCTTCTCTATTGGCGGTGATAGTATTTCTGTTATCCGTCTGGTCAGCCTTGCACGTGCTCAAGGGCTATCCTTCAACGTGCGAGACGTATTCACCCATCAGACCCCGGAAGCAATCGCCGCGATCGCACAACCGATCGTTCAAGAATCAAGCAATGTGATCTGGGCGGAGAATGGCAATATACCTGCATTGCCAGTGTTTCATGAATTCTGGAAACTCGAAGGTTCGCTGAATCGTTTTAATCAGGCCATTTTGCTTGATGCGCCCAGTCACGTAACCACTGATTCGATTAGATCCGCCTTAGAAAAATTACGTTCGCACCACGCAGCGTTGCGTCTTCGTTGTGAAGTAAAAAATAAACAATCACAATTAGTCGTTGACCCAGTCGGTGATATGCCTCCATTCAAGCTCCTCGAGCTTAATTTGCTAGGTCTGGATCCCGCTATCGCACGTGAAAAACTGGTTGAACACTTTTTACCGCTAAGCGATCAACTCAATCCCGCACAAAAAGGTGCGATGATGGTCGCGCTCTGGATTACGGGGCACGACGGATCGCATCAACTTGCACTCGTCATTCATCATTATGCGGTCGATGGCGTGTCATGGCGGGTGCTGATTGATGACATCCAGACCCTCACAAGTCTTGAGAAAAAGGAATTACCCAGCCAGAGCATGTCATTGCGAGCGTGGGCAGAACTCCTTCAAGAGCAAGGACAACACGGTAAGCGACGCCGCGAAGAATCGTTCTGGCTTGAGCAGATTAAAGATCGCTCGTCATTACCTGTCAGCAAGCAATTCAGCGAGAATCTGAATACGATCGAAGCCTCGGACACGATTCATTGCAGTCTAAGTATTGAAGATACCCATCGACTGGTGGCAGCCTCCTCCGTTTATCACGGAGGAATCAATGATCTTTTCCTGGCTGCGCTGGGGTTTACGATTTCACAGTGGTCCCATTTCAATCATCAACATACTGTCGGTGATCTGGTCATCGATCTGGAAGGCCACGGACGCGAGCTTGATGCAGACCTGACCAGGACAGTTGGCTGGCTGACGACAGTTTTCCCGGTCAAATTGAAAATAAGTGATCTCAATCCAGAAAACTCAAACGATCTGGGTACCGCGATCCAACGTGTAAAAGAAGTATTACGCTCCATGCCCGACAAAGGGCTTGGATATGGTGTTCTGAAATATCTGGATCCAAATAGTCAACTTGCAGCAATGAACGTTCCTTGCTCTGAGATTGGTTTCAATTATCTTGGAAGATTTGAACAGTCAAGCATCACAAGCAATCAGTGGAAAATGGCAGAAGGCGGCCTGATTGCTGCCCAAGACGATACACATCGCAGAAGGATGCATCTGCTCGATATCAATACTGCGATCAATCCAACCGGCCATCTCGATATTTCTGTATCGTTTTGCAGGCATGCTCACTCCGGGCATGACATTTCGGATTTAGCCGAACGTTTCCAAAAAACGCTGGTTACAATCAGTGCGCACTGCCTGGAGTCGCCACGCGATAACCTTAGAACGCTTTCTGATTTTGAACTCTTGCATCAAAATTCCAGATACGCGGAATCTTTAGATCAATTGATGCTGGATGCAGTTGCCAGCGCTTATCCCGATTTTGAAGACATTATTCCTCTCACGTCTCTTCAACAGGGGCTTGCTTTTGAAAGCATGGCACTGGAAGAAGGCGCGCCCGATCCTTATCACGTCCATCTGTTACTGACCTTTAGTGGTCATCTGGACAGTGAAGCAATGCAAAAGGCATGGCGTGAACTGGTCAAAAGACATATTGTCTTGAGACTTGCCATCGCTCCAGCATGGCTGCCAGGTGGCTTAGGCATCGTTCTGAATGAAAACGTAGTTGACTATCAGACTGTTTCACTAACAGGTCCTGCAGCTGAGCGCCTCAAGGCACTCAAAGCGTTGGACTTCGCTCGCCGTTTTGAGCTAAATGATGGGCCACTCATCAGACTATACGAAGCGCAATTAGGTAAAAATGAATGGGCGGTGCTGATCTCCAACCATCATCTGATTCTTGATGGTTGGTCACTCCCCATACTCACTGGCGAACTCGCACAACTCTATCAAGCTCAGTGCGACCACAATGTATTAAATCTGAACAAACCTTTTGACTGGAAACTACACCTTCAATGGCTTGAACAACAGGACACTTCCAGTGCGCAGCAATACTGGAAACAGTACCTGAGTGAGCTCACAAACCCGAGCAGGCTCGATTTGCCCGCACCGCTCGAAAAACGTGCGGGAATGAAAAATTTAGAGATTGCGCTGGATCAGACAGCATCTGCATCCCTTGATACCGTAGCCAGGCATTACGGCCTGACGCAAGCCTCTGTGCTCCAGGGTCTGTTCGCGTTGATACTGGCTCGCCAAAGCAAGCTCAACGACATCGTCATCGGTAGCGTAAGAAATGGGCGCTCCAGTCCTCTGGCGGGTATCGAGCGTGGTGCAGGACTTTTCATTAATACTTTGCCGATGTACACCATCCTCGATCCTGGTCAGAGCCTGGTTGACTGGATACAAGAACAGCAAGTTGCCATGGCTGATCAGGATACACATGGTCATATTGGCTTGCGTGAAATTCAGCACATGATAGGCATGGGCGGCACGCCACTTTTCGAAGCGATGTTTGTTTTCGAAAACTATCCTGTTGATCAAACGGCCACAACGATTGGCGAACTCACCTTGACACATGCGCAAAGTGAAGATGGCAATCACTACCCGATTGGGCTTTCAGCGCTCACCGGAGACGTTTTAACCCTGCGCTTAGGCTTTGACCAGTCAAGGCTGGAGCTAGGCAATGCCCAGCAAATACTGGAACAATTAGTCCGACTTTTGCAGAATCTTCCCAAAATTGCGACAATGGCTCTCGCAGAGATCCCGCTGATCGAGGCGAGTGAACGCGAAGAACTGCTTCAACGCGGTGCGGGACGCATCGTCACTGGTGACGCGACGACGCAGACGATCATGACTTTGATCGATCGGCAGATCAAACTTGCACCAGAGTCTCACGCAATAATATGCGGCGATCACAGCTCGACCGTCAGCATGACCTTTGGTGAGTTAGACGCACGCGCCAATCAGCTGGCTAGATACCTGATTCATCGAGGTGTCGGACCAGATGATGTGGTGGGCATTATGCTCGAGCGCACACCAGAACTCGTGATTGCTTTGCTTGGCACGATGCGCGCGGGTGCTGCTTACCTGCCACTCGCGACAGACTATCCGTCCCAACGCTTAGCATTCATGCTACAGGACAGTCATGCCAAACAGCTGATTAGCACAGCAAGCATTGCCGATGCATTCCAGGCTGGCGCGCATTACACCCTCCCCGACATGATCGATATGTCGGACAGTGCAACTTTATTAGAAATCGATCATTACCCCAATACCAGCATTACTGACACTGAGCGCACATCGCGCTTATTGCCTGAGAACCTTGCCTATCTGATTTACACATCAGGCAGTACTGGTTTGCCAAAAGGCGTTGCACTGTCTCACCATGGCATGCTCAATTACATCAATTGGGCAATGGATGCGTACGACTTGAGCGCAGGCAATGGGGCGCCGATCAATACCTCGATCGCCTTCGATGCAACGATTACGAGTTTGTGGCTACCACTGACAACAGGACGAACAGTTCACTTTTTAGATCAAGAAAATGAAATTGAAGCCTTAGCGGAAAAGCTTCAGAATCAGGAGCATTTTTCTCTGGTCAAACTCACGCCTGTGCATCTTGATGCGTTGCGACATTTACTACCCGCAGCAACCCTTGCCAATCAAACAAACTCATACGTGATTGGTGGTGAACAACTTACCGCAGCAACAGTTGAATTCTGGCGCGAGTACGCACCGGCAACTAGACTCATCAACGAATATGGTCCGACAGAAACGGTCGTCGGCTGTTGTGTGTACGAAGTCAGTGAAAAAACACCACGTAACGGGGTTATTCCGATTGGAATGCCTATCTGGAATACACAACTGTACCTCTTAGACCCGCACCTGGAACTCGTATCAGATGGGACCGTTGGAGAGCTTTATATCGGTGGTGAAGGACTTGCCCGGGGATATCTGGGCCGTACCGGTCTGACTTCAGAACGTTTTATTGCCTGCCCTTTCGGAAAATCTGGCGCGAGAATGTACCGGACAGGCGACTTGGCAAGACGACGCGATGATGGAGTGCTGGTCTATCTTGGTCGCGTTGACGATCAAGTCAAAATCCGTGGCTATCGTATTGAGCTTGGCGAAATTGAAACGGCCCTATTAAACAAGGTCAGCAATCTGGCACATGCAGCGGTCATTGCCAGAAAAATTGCAGGGGAGTTGCGTCTTGTCGCCTACCTGGTTCCAGGAGCGGATCAGACGCTTGTTGATTACTCAGCAATCCAATCCACACTGGGCGAATCTCTGCCCGAGCATATGGTGCCAGGCTTATTCGTTACACTGACAGAGCTCCCTCTGACACCAAATGGAAAGCTGGATCGCTCGAAACTGCCTGAACCCACAGCACATATTGCAGGCTCAAACTATCGTGCACCACGCAGCTCTCAAGAAAAAATTCTTTGCAATATTTATGCATCCCTGACAGGCTTGGATCAAGTAGGGATAGAGGATAGCTTTTTTGCAATTGGTGGCGACAGCATTCTTGCGATACGTCTGGTCAGTCGCGCGCGCGCCGATGGATTGCATTTTGCAGTCAGGGATATTTTCAAATATCAAACGCCTGAATTACTGGCGTTGAACAGTAAAAAGTCTGACTCTGTAGTGCTCGTGCAAACATGGGAAGAAAATGGGATAGTCCCCGCGCTACCCATATATCATGAGTATCTCCAAGCTGGCGGGTCACTCAATCGTTTCAACCAAGCTGTTCTGCTCAACATACCGGCAGATGTCAATCGCGCTCAAGTACAAGCTGCTTTGCAGGAAATATCAGCGCACCACGGCGCTCTGCGCATGCGTTGTGAAGGTAAAGGGCCCGATACGTTATTTATCGTTGAGACTGCAGCCAATACTCCAGAGCCTCATTTAGCAACACTTAACATCGACACGGAGGATGACGAACAAGCAAAACAACGCGTTGCGCAAGCGCTTGCGGGGCTCAGTGAAAAGCTTGACATCAGTCGTGCGGGAGGCATGCTGACAGCGCTGTGGATTGAACGTGCCAACCATTCAAATCAGCTTGCACTCGTGATCCATCATTTTGCGGTAGATGGCGTTTCCTGGCGGATTTTGATTGAAGATCTAGGGTTACTCACCCATCTGTCAACCGAACAATTACCTAAAAAACTGCCTGCAAAAACCATGTCTTTGAAAGCGTGGGGCGAATTGCTGCATGCGCAAGGCACGTGCGGTGCACGAAGAAATGAAGAGTCGCTCTGGACCTCACAGCTTTCAACACTGAAACCATTACCTCAGGATCGCGTATTACACGCCGCAGAGAACACGCTGGGCGCGGGTGTTCAAGTCGCAGGCAAGCTCAATAGTGCCCTGACAGATCGACTACTGCGCGCACCCGCGGTCTACCATGGTGGAATTAACGACATCCTGTTGTCGACACTTGGTATTGCACTGAGCGTTTGGAGTCAATCACAATATGGTTATGACCTGGGCGATCCGGTCGTGACGATTGAGGGTCATGGTAGAGAGCTGGACCAGGATCTTTCCCAGACTGTTGGATGGTTTACAAGTGCATTCCCTGTCCGGCTGGAAGTCGGTCACGTTTCACTCGAGGATCTTAGTTACCCTGGGCTGGTTATCCGCCGAGTAAAAGAGATGCTCAATACTTTACCTGATAAAGGTATCGGGTATGGCATTCTTAAATATTTGGATCATGGCAGCACAATTGCGCATTCAGATCTTGCAGTCCCACAAATAGTTTTTAATTATCTTGGTCGCTTTGAGTTCAATAACGATGCGTCTGCGCGTTGGTCCATGGCTGATAATGGTTTAACAGCTGCCCATGACAATCCTGACCGACCACGCTTACAGCTGATCGATTTCAATGCGATGATCGATAGCACGGGGCAATTGATCTATGGGATAACGTATTGCCCCCACGCGCATGAGTCAGAGTCGATTGCTACGCTCTCGGCTATTTTTGCCCAGACAGCTCAAATCGTCGTCGACCATTGCCTGGATACGCCTATCCATAACAGGCATACGCCTTCAGATTTCCCGCTCGCACAAAAACGTGCGCGACTTCATGACAATACATTGACGCAGGAAACACTGGATCAAATCGCATTTCGTTACCCCGACATGCAGGATATTGTTCCCCTGACATCGCTGCAGCATGGCTTGGCCTATGAAAGTTCGTTGCTCGCAGACCTCAGTACAGATCCGTATCACGTGCAGATGAATTTCACGTTCGAGGGCGATTTTTCTATTGAGTGCATGCGTCAAGCATGGACAAGACTCATAGAACGCCATGCTGTACTGAGACTCGTCATTGCCCCGACATCCCTGGTCACCGGACTTGGAGTCATTCTGGGCACCAGTGCCGATGACTGTCAGTTTGTTGCATTAGAAGGCTCACCGAAGGAGCGTGCTGACCTCCTCAAGAAGCGCGATCGCGATGACGGATTCAACTTGGAATCCGGACCACTGATCAGGGCCAGGATGACTCAGCTTGACGCATCTACTTACTTTTTGCTGATTGCCAACCATCACCTGATTCTTGACGGATGGTCAACGCCGCTCTTATTAAGCGAATTAACCCACCACTATGAAGACATCTATCACACGCGAACATCGCATGCCCAAACGCGTTCCTTTGCTTGGCAGGACCATCTGTCCTGGCTGGCACAGCAAGATATCGAACAAGCGAATAATTACTGGAAAAACCACCTACAAGAACTAACCGAACCTAGTCGCCTTCATCTGGCGAAAACGACTGACAAAGTTGGAATGGAGAACATCAGCGTGCGCGTCGACGCACAAAAATCGACTGCATTGGATGTTTTCGCACGCAGACACGGCTTGACCCAAGCTTCCATACTTCAAGGACTTTTTGCACTCATCCTGGCACGCATGAGCGGCCAAAACAATATCGTTGTCGGAAGCGTGCGTAATGGAAGATCCAGCCAGCTCCCAGGGATCGAAACAGCACTGGGAATGTTTATCGATACCCTTCCGTTTTATTTAAAAATCAATACGCGTCAAACGCTTGTTGAGTGGCTTGTTGAACAACAAACCGCACAGTCGGAACAAGATACTTTTGCGCATCTTGGCTTGGCGGCTATCCAGGCATTGGTCGGATTGAATGGCGAATCGCTGTTTGAAGCACTATTCGTCTTCGAAAATTATTCTACCGGCTCTATCACTCAAGTTTCTGGCTCACTCAAACAAACCGATGCCGAAATGCAAGACGGAACGCACTATCCGATCACGTTACTGGCCATGCCAGGTACAGAGCTTTTGTTACGTCTGAATTTCGATTTGACGCGGGTATCGACAGAGCAGGCGCAAAACATTCTCAACAAACTCAGTGAATTTGTTAGTGATTTACCCACGCTTGCGCAAAGAGTTTTACCCTCCATATCGATTATTAAAGAGACTGATATCCAGTCATTTAACCGCTATGCACATGGCACGAAACTGACTGATCAGACAATCGTATTCACAGAGAGCTTTGCAAAACAAGTTAAGAGTTCTCCCGACGCTAGCGCCCTGATTTTTGATGAACAAGGCAAACAAGTATCTCTCACCTATCAAGACTTGGACGAACGCTCCAATCAAATGGCACGATTGTTGATCAGCCTTGGCACCGGACCAGATGAGGTTGTAGCGATCTTGCTGGAGCGATCAATAGATATGCTGATTGCCATGATCGCTATACAAAAGGCAGGCGGTGCTTATTTGCCACTTGATCCGGAGTACCCGGCAGATCGAATTAGTTTCATGCTCACAAACAGCCAAGCGAAGTTATTGCTGACGTCAAGTACGCATCACTCGGCACTGGCCAAACAAGATCACGATGAGTACTTGAATACACTGATGGTTGATGATGCCCAATTCATTGGGCAAGTGAATGCCCAGAAAACTGGACCGATCCATGAGCAAGACCTTGCCAGCTTAGTTAGACCTGAGCATCTTGCCTACATCATCTACACCTCTGGCAGCACTGGATTGCCAAAAGGCGTGGGCATCTCCCGAGAAGCACTTGGCCTGTTTCTGCAATCCGTCCAAATCGAAGTCCCCATGACGCCTATGGACAGACTGTTAGCGATCACCACCATTGGTTTTGACATTGCCGGTCTTGAGTTGTTTTTGCCACTTTGTCATGGCGCAAGTATCGTGTTGCTGGACAGTCACGGCAGCCGTGACCCGCTCTCCATTATCCAGGCCGTCAAAAAATACGCGATCACTACGATTCAAGCGACACCTTCACTCTGGGAAATGATCCTGGATGAGCAACTCGGTCAAGAGGTGAGAATCCTGACCGGCGGCGAAGCGCTCGCCACGCGGTTAGGTAAAAAAATGAGGCACGTTGGACCAGTCACGAATTTATACGGTCCTACAGAAGCAACAATCTGGGCGAGCAGCCAGTCCGTAGAAACAAGCGACTTACTGGATGATGCCACCGCGGTAACGATTGGAAAACCCCTGCCCGCCTACGACATTTATATTCTGGATGAACGACTCGATCCAGTACCAGACGATGTAGTGGGAGAAATATATATTGCCGGCATGGCGCTTGCACGAGGATACCTTGGACGGACCGGGCTCACCTCGGAACGTTTTATTGCTTGTCCCTTTGCAGAGCCCGGCAAGCGAATGTACCGAACAGGTGATTTAGCTCGTCGCCGTGAGGATGGTGCCATCATTTATCTCACGCGTACTGACGATCAGGTCAAAATAAGTGGCCATCGTATAGAACTGGGTGAAATCGACTCAGTGATCTTGAATTGTCCCGGCGTGCGTCAAACCGTGACGATCAGCCGCTCTAATAAAACGCGCGGTGTTGAACTCGTTTCATATGTCGTGGTTGATCGCCATCACACTGGCTTTACGCCAGCAAGGCAAAGCGCCGAGGATAGACTAAAGCTGGAATGGAAAGAAATTTACGAAACCAGTTACCAATCCTCCACGGCAGAAGATGTCGATTTTGATATCGGAATCTGGATAAGCGCCTATGCGCGCAATGAAATTCCTGTGATTGAAATGGAAAGCTGGCAATCGCAAACAATCTCGCGTATTCAGGCGCTTGAACCGAAATCCGTATGGGAAATAGGTTGTGGTACCGGTTTGATTTTATGGAAAATATACGATCAGATCGACCACTACTACGGTTCAGATCTTTCCCCCGAAACCATTCGTAAACTACAAGCGCTTATTGATGAAAGGCAGTTGAAACACATTCAGGTTGACGCCCGCGAGGCTGCTGACACCCCAGAATTCCATGCTCAGGAATATGACCTGGTTATCCTTAATTCGGTGATTCAGTACTTTCCAGGAACAAATTATCTCGAGCGTGTTTTAAGTTCGGCTTTAAATACCAGTCACAAAGCAGTGTTCGTGGGTGACGTCAGATCGTTCTCCCATCAGCATGCTTTTTGCGTTTCTGTTGAGCTCTTTCAATGCGAACATAACGAGTCGGCAGCTATTGTTGCAGGGCGCGCAAACGATCGCCAAAGAAAAGATCGAGAATTATTAGTTGACCCTCACTTCTTTACTGAATTCACGCAAAGGGTTGGAATACCAACCACAATCGAATCGCAGATAAAACGTGGAACATTTGCAAATGAAATGTCTCGCTGGCGATACGATGTTTCTATGACGCACTGTAAGGATGCGCGTTCCATTACCGTCGATCAGACGCTTGAATGGAGCTCCATTGAGTCGATTAGAAAACAGCTTGCTGAAACATTACACCTTAAAACCGAAGTTTTAAACATACCTAATAAACGCGTAGCGGCTGATGTATGGGCGGCTGAACGTATTCAAACTTTCGCAGGTACTGCTGGAGAACTGATTGCCCTCGCGCAGCGTGCTACTGCGGGGGCAGTGGATCCGGATATTCTTTTTGAGCTGGCGGATGCGTTGAACTTGAAAGTCCGGATCGTTTGGTCTGGGAATGATTTGAGTCAAGTGCATGCGTTATTTACACCGCCTGATATGTCAGCAGAAAATTGGTTACCCACAGGTGAAGCCGAACCAATCGTCACAACCAATGATCCGCTTCGCAACCATTTGGAAACAGATTTGATTGGTCAAATTCGTACGCAAATTTCATCAGAACTACCGGCGTATATGGTTCCAGGCGCATTTATGATTCTGGAACAATTGCCACTTACACCAAATGGAAAACTCAACAGAAGAGCCTTGCCCGAAATCGGTCACAAGATCAGTGAAAGATCATATCGCGCACCTGAAACAGTGCAGCAAGAATTACTATGCAAACTGTATGAAGAGCTAACAGGCGTTGAACAAGTTGGAATCGAAGATAGCTTCTTTAATATCGGAGGCCATTCGCTTTTAGCCATGCGTTTAATCACACGTCTGCGTCAGGACCTGGGAATCCAGATTCCGATGCGCGTCCTTTTTGAGCATCCTTCGGTAGAAAATCTTTCTGCTTATCTTGAAGGTAATCGCGTGTCTGAATATACGCCTTTGATAAAGTTAAGAGCACAGGGCTCTCAGACACCACTTTTCTGTGTACATCCTGCCGGAGGCAACGGCTCGGTATATAAAAATCTGACAGATGAGCTTGGACCAGACCAGCCTGTCTGGGGATTCCAGGCCCGAGGCCTGGAGGATGGGGAAACTCCACACGCAAGCATTGTAGAGATGGCGAGCGCATATGTTATTGCGATGAAGTCGATCCAACCGATCGGTCCTTACCGGTTATTAGGATGGTCCTTCGGCGGAACAATTGCTCAAGAAATGACTCACCAGCTAGAGCTTGAAGGAGAATCCGTGGAAATGCTAGCGCTACTTGACAGTGCAGTCAAAGGAAGTTCGGAGGACGATGCAAATCTCCCAGAGCAGCAAAGAACATTCAATATTCTTCAAGAGGCAGCGGTCAATTTCAATATTACAGATGAAGTCATTGCCCTGAGCAACGAAAGATTCATCCGTCGACTGCTTGACCGTATGGCATTGCAAAGTTTAGTCCCCGCTGCGACGCCTATTGAAGCCTTCAAGCGAACGATTGATCAAATGCTCAATGCATCAAAGCGTATCAATGAACACAAGATTAATGCTTGCAAAGCACCTATTCTGTTTGTGCGTGCGGCTAAAGATCCAACACCTGCGGATAAATCGATTTTCGACTGGTCGGCCTTTACCTCAGGGTCAATCGTCAATGAGTCGGTTGATTCTGTGCATAGCGCAATGTGGGAATCAGAACCTAGTAGAAAAATTGCCCACCTCATTCGAACCTACCTAACTTCGGTTAAGCCGCAGTAAGGCGGCAGAATCAATCATGATGGACTTTAGTACATGACAACAATCATCGGAATTTCAGCCTTTTATCACGATGCAGCAGCTTGCCTGATCGTTGATGGTGAAATCATTGCAGCCGCGCAAGAAGAGCGTTTTACACGTATCAAACATGACCAGAGCTTTCCAGCTCAAGCGATTGCTTATTGTCTGGAGGCAGCACATTGTCGTCCTCAGGATATCGACTACGTTGTCTTTTATGACAAGCCATTACTCAAATTCAATCGTTTGATTCAAACCTACATGGCTTTTGCGCCACGAGGATACGAATCGTTTGCAACCGCGATACCGATCTGGTTAAAGGACAAACTCTTTCAAAAAAGACGTGTCGTCACGGCGCTGGAAA
Organism: uncultured beta proteobacterium; assembly: GCA_903865015.1. Taxonomy (GTDB): domain Bacteria; phylum Pseudomonadota; class Gammaproteobacteria; order Burkholderiales; family Burkholderiaceae_B; genus Zwartia. Next base: position 14,008 of record CAIPID010000047.1, read on the forward strand.
ACGAACTAGGTCGCGATGTGAACTGGAAATCCAAGCTCTTGTTTTCCGAACACCATCTCAGCCATGCAGCGAGTGCTTTTTTTCCTTCGCCGTTCGAAGAAGCTGCGATATTGACGATGGATGGTGTTGGCGAATGGACAACGACTTCGGTGGCGATCGGTCGAGGCGCAAGTATCGAGGTTGTCAACGAAATTCAATTTCCACATTCTCTGGGGCTACTGTACTCCGCCATTACTTATTACACCGGATTTAAAGTGAATTCCGGTGAATATAAAGTCATGGGCCTGGCGCCGTATGGAGTACCTCGATACGCAGATCTGATACGCGAAAATCTGATTCAAATCAGCGAAGATGGCTCGTTTCGACTGAACATGCGGTACTTCGACTATTGCACTGGTTTCACGATGACCAATGAGCATTTTGATGAATTATTCGGGGGTCCAAGAAGAAGCGAAGAATCTGCCTTAACGCAAAAGGAAATGGATCTTGCCGCATCGATCCAGCTCGTCACGGAAGAGATCGTCATCAAACTTGCCCGCAACATACGCAAGACAACCGGTATGAAAAACCTGTGTCTGGCAGGTGGTGTTGCACTGAATTGTGTGGCAAACGGAAAGCTGCTTAAAGAAGGTATTTTTGACAACATCTGGATTCAACCTGCCGCCGGTGATGCGGGTGGCAGTATAGGCGCGGCCCTTGCTGCCTATCATCTGATGCTTAACGGACCACGCAAGCTTGCCCCTCACCAGCAGGATGGCATGAAAGGCGGTTATCTAGGCCCATCTTACGAGCAGGACGACATCGAAAAACGTCTTGCCGATGCTGGAGCTCGCTTTACTTCCCACTCTTATGATGAAGTTATTGTATTGACAGCACAGGCGCTGAGCGATGGCAAAGCGGTGGGCTGGCATCAAGGCAGGATGGAATTTGGGCCTCGCTCGCTAGGAGGTCGCTCCATCATTGCAGATCCTCGCTCACCATCAGTCCAAAAGCTTTTGAACTTAAAAGTTAAATACCGCGAGTCTTTCAGACCATTCGCTCCGAGCGTCTTGAGAGAAGACGTTGCGCAATGGTTTGATCTGGATACGGACAGCCCCTACATGCTTTTGGTAGCAGGCGTACATGCTTCAAAATGCCTGCCTGAAAATACTGAGGATAAGAACTTATTTGGTATTGACAAGCTGAATGTGCCGCGCTCAAGTATTCCCGCGGTCACGCATGTGGACTATTCCGCACGCGTGCAGACTGTTCATGAGCAAACAAATAAGAAATATTTTGATCTACTCACTGCATTTAAGAAATTGACTGGTTGCCCAGTTCTTGTGAACACATCGTTCAACGTCCGCGGCGAACCCATCGTAAGTTCGCCCGAAGATGCCTTTCGCTGTCTGATGGGGACTGAAATTGAATTCCTGGTTGTCGGGAACTCAATCATGCGAAAAGAGGATCAGGATATCTCTTTAAAACTTGATTACAAAAATGCCTACGAGCTCGACTAGTTTGATTGACTCACCACAACGGGTACG
>CAIPID010000048.1 GCA_903865015.1 uncultured beta proteobacterium
AACAGGGCAAGTGACCTGTTTATGTCTAGTCTTGCATTTGGCACTTGGTAGACGCCTCGCCCCAACCTTTTGAGCCAGCCGGATTGCGCTAATTTAGCTGCCGCAGACGAAGGTAGTCCTAGCCCATGCAAATCGCGAGAGCTGTAAGGCGTATCCCACTCTAATTTGCTGAGTAGGTCTTTGATTGAAATATTTTTAGAAGTTGTCATTTAAGGTTAACTATCGCAAATATTTCAAACAAAAGCAATAGTCTAAATTACAAAATGTTTGAAATATTTCGATTAGTTTACTTTTAAAGGTTGTTTACTATGAAAATTTCAAACAATAGGGCTTTTGATGAGCTATGCAGAGTGACACTAAGTCCTCTCAGGAGGAAAGGGCATTTGGAGCTGAGAGCAAAGCAATTCAGCGATGCAATACTGCAGTTCGACTTTAAGTTGACTAAGGGTTTTAGCCTCTACGACTAGGCCTTGCAGATCGGGGCTTTCTGCAACGAAGACTTGAGCTTCTGAGTCGTAAATTACATCGACATGAATAACGCTCTCTGACGATAGCGAAGAAATAATACACCCCCAGTTCCTGACGCCTTTGTGACACCTCGTCACGAAGGGGAGTGTATGTGTATAGAGTCAGTTTTATATTTCAAAGATTGAAACTTCTGTGTCACTTTGTAACTTTGATTTGCTTTATATCTTCGCAGCGACTTTTCACTTACTAACAACCACCCCAGGAAACACAGGCTTACGCGCCATCAAAAACAAAACCGAACCCGTTGCTGCAGTCAACGCTAGCACGGTAAATCCAAGCTTGTAGTTACCCGTCGCATCGCCCAGCACACCTGCGACCAGTGGCCCGGTAAACTGTCCAACCGCTACGATGATCCCCGAAATCCCCAGGATCTGACCAATCGATTGCCTACCAAAATAGTCAGCTCGAATCGCTTGCATGAAAGGCCCTCTGATTCCCCAGGCCAGACCATGCAGTACCGCAAACACGATCAGCGCACCGCGGCCTGTCGCAAACGTCAGGAACAACAAGCCAATCGCGTGCATAATCATGCACGTCGCGCAGAGCAGTCTTTTTTGATATTTATCACCCAGATAGCCACCGATCAACACGCCGGCTAGCTGAAAGGCAGTCATGACGGTAATGATGATCGCAGCTTGAGAGATGGTGTAGTCCAGCGAGATCCGCATGTGATTGATCGCGTGCGCATTGACGGCAGTCACCACCAGTAGAGCAAAGGCATGCCCCGCACCCAGCAACCAGAATGAGCGTGTGCGCAATGCTTGTATCGTGGTGAAAGAGGGCTCGGCTTTGGTTTCAGCTTTGGCAAGCGCTGGCGTATTGTCTTTGGGTTTTGCGCTGGGGTCGATGCCGTCGACGTGTTCACCAAAATCTTCGGGTCGCTTGCGATACACGCTCGCCAGAGGAAATCCGAGCAGGATGATCAGGACGCCCGAGCCAAAGGCGGTCGATCTCCAGCCGAAGGTTTGCATGGTGAATGCCACCAGTGGCACACAAATCCCGCCGAGTGCGAGGCCGACACCTACAGTGGAAAGTGCGCGGGCGCGCTTTTTTTCAAACCACTGGATGATACCTACGTTCAGTGGAAAATATCCGGCGAGAGAGGTGCCGACTGCGAGGATGAGGACGGCGACATAAAAGCTCTGGATGGTCTCAATCTGGCTGAGTACCATAAAGCCGATGCCCATAATAATGACGCCGATACGCAGGATTTGTTTGGAGCCGAATTTATCCAGAAATACGCCCATGACAGGGCCTAGAAACACGCCCTCCATGGATTGCATGGAAATCGCGCCCGAGACTGAGGTTTTGCTCCAGCCTTTTTCTTCAATGATCAGCGAGGCATAGGCGCCTAGCGCTTGAAACAGAAACAGTGAGGCGAGGAATTGCATGCCGGCCGCAGCCGCAACCATTTTCCAGCCATAAAAGATTTTCATATTTGTCTGCTTAACCGTACTGCTTGCCAATCCATTTGCGGTATTCACCGCTGGTTACGCCCTCAACCCACTTTGGATTGTCCAGATACCACTGTACGGTTTTTTGAATGCCGGATTCGAATGTTTCTTGGGGTTTCCAGCCGAGTTCGCTTTCGATTTTGCGTGCATCAATCGCGTAACGTCGGTCATGTCCTGGACGGTCTGCGACAAAGGTGATCTGGTTCGCATAAGGCTTGCCATCCGCGCGGGGTCGCAGCACATCCAGTCGCGCACAGATCGTTTTGACGACATCAATATTGGCCATTTCGTTCCAGCCACCGATGTTATAGGTCTCGCCCAACCGTCCTGATTCCAGTACACGTGCGATCGCGCGACAGTGGTCTTGTACAAATAACCAGTCGCGCACTTGCTGGCCATCACCATAGATGGGCAGGGGCTTGCCGTTTAGTGCGTTGAGAATGACCAGCGGGATGAGCTTTTCCGGGAAATGAAAGGGGCCGTAGTTATTGCTGCAATTAGTAGTTAGCACCGGCAGGCCATAAGTGTGGTGCCAGGCGCGGACTAAATGATCAGAGGAGGCTTTGCTGGCCGCATACGGGCTGTTGGGCTCAAAGGCATTGGTTTCCGCGAAAGGCGGATCCTGGGGCGCCAAGGTGCCATAGACCTCGTCGGTCGAGACGTGCAGGAATCTGAAAGCTGATTTTTCTGCCTCGGGGAGTGCTGACCAGTAGGCACGCACGGATTCGAGCAGATTAAAAGTACCCACCACGTTGGTCTGGATAAAATCCCCCGGACCATGAATCGAGCGATCGACATGCGACTCGGCTGCAAAATTCAGGACGGCGCGGGGTTTGTATTGCGCGAGGAGCGCATCCACGCGGGCGCGGTCACCAATATCGCCTTGGACAAAGGTATGGCGCTTGTCGTGTGCGA
>CAIPID010000049.1 GCA_903865015.1 uncultured beta proteobacterium
ACGCCTTGCGGCGGGGGATTTTGAGTCCCCTGCGTCTACCAATTTCACCACCCGGGCACGGGGGATATGAGTAAGACTACTCAATCAGGAAGAACGACATTATAGAACGTCTTGAAAATTTTGTTTTGAGCCCCAAATACAACTTACATGAATTGACTTGCGCGACTCATTTGCCCTGTCATTTCATCCTTGTGGATAACTTTTTCAGTGAAAAACATGACCCAAAATAACTCTTCTCCTGCTGATGCATCGCAAACCTTAGGCTTTCAGGCCGAGGTGAAACAGCTGATGCATTTGATGATCCACTCGCTCTACAGCAATAAAGAGATCTTTTTGCGTGAGTTAGTGTCTAACGCCTCTGATGCGTGCGACAAGCTGCGTTTTGAGGCGATCGATCAGCCGGCCTTGCTCGAAGGCGAGGGCGAGCTGCATGTGCGTGTCGATTACGACAAAGAAGCGCGCACTATTACGATTTCCGACAATGGCGTGGGCCTGTCGCGTGACGAGGCAGTGTCTAACCTGGGCACAATCGCTCGTTCAGGCACACGCGAGTTTTTCTCCAAGCTCACCGGCGACAAGCAAAAAGACGCGCAGCTGATTGGTCAGTTTGGCGTGGGTTTTTACTCCTCCTTTATTGTGGCCGACAAAGTCACTGTCCGCAGCCGTCGTGCCGGATTGCCTGCGGATCAGGGCGTTGTGTGGGAATCAAACGGCGAGGGCGAATTCACGATCTCAACGATCGAAAAAGCTACCCGCGGCTCAGAGGTTATCCTGCACCTGCGTGCTGACGAAGACGAATTTCTGAATGGTTACAAGTTGCGTGAAGTGCTGCGTCGTTACTCCGATCATATTTCTTTGCCTGTTGAGATGCGCAAAGAGGAATGGGACAAAGACGCCTCCGAGCAAAAAAAGACCGATGAATGGGAAGCCGTTAACCAGGCCAACGCGCTGTGGACACGCAATAAATCTGAAATCAGCGATGAGCAGTACAAAGAGTTTTACAAACACGTATCGCATGATTTTGATGATCCGCTAGCCTGGACGCACAATCGCGTCGAAGGCCGCAGCGAATACACGCAACTACTGTTTATCCCTAAGCACGCGCCCTTTGATATGTGGGATCGTGATGCACGTCGTGGCGTCAAGCTCTACGTTAAGCGTGTTTTCATCATGGATGACGCAGAGCAGTTGCTGCCCTCCTATCTGCGCTTTGTCCGTGGAGTGATTGATTCTGCTGATTTGCCTCTGAACGTGTCTCGCGAAATTTTGCAGGAAAGCCGTGATGTTAAAGTGATCCGCGATGGCTCAGCCAAACGTATTTTGAGCCTGCTCGAAGACCTCGCAGAAAATCGTAAAGAAGATTACGCGACATTCTGGGCGGAATTTGGTCAGGTTCTTAAAGAAGGTACTGGCGAGGATTCAACCAATCTCGAGCGTATTGCCAAGCTGTTGCGTTTTGCCTCAACCCATGACGGCTCGGACGCGCAAATCGTCACGCTCGCTGATTATGTCAGCCGCATGAAAGAAGGCCAGGACAAAATTTATTACGTCACGGCCGATAGCTACATGGGCGGTAAAAACAGTCCACATCTAGAGATTTTCCGCAAGAAAGGCATCGAAGTCCTGATCATGTGGGATCGCGTGGATGAGTGGATGTTGTCACACCTGCGTGAATTTGATGGCAAGCAACTGGTTTCTGTCGCCAAAGGCGGCCTCGATCTTGAGGCGCTTGGTGACGAAGAAGAAAAGAAACACCAGACTGAAGTCGCGGAGAAATTCAAGCCCTTGGTTGAGCGTTTGCAAGAAACCCTCAAAGATCGCGTCAAGGAAGTTCGCGTGACGGCACGTCTGGTCGATTCGCCTTCTTGCGTAGTGGTGGGGCAGAATGATTTAAGCCCGCACCTGATGCGTATGCTGAAAGCCGCAGGTCAGGAAGCGCCTAACGTTTTGCCTGCGCTGGAGATTAATCCTGAACATCCTTTAGTCGCGCGCGTGCAGGCAGCCTCGGATGAAACGTTTGCCGATTGGGCAGCTCTGCTGTTTGAACAGGCCATGCTTGCTGATGGCTCGCAATTGCCTGATCCGAGTGCTTTTGTTAAGCGCGTGAATCAGTTGTTGCTTGGTTGATTTTTATTTGATTTAACCCGCCTCTGGCCAGCTTAACTCTGGCTGATTAGCGAGTTGGCTAAAACGGATCCAGTCGAACGATGCGCCTGGGTCCGTTTTTCTATTGGGCGCGATGTGTTCGTGTCCGCGTACCGCGCGCAGTTGATAGCGCGCGGTGAGCGTACTTGTCAGTGCTTGTAACGATACATATTGTGCCTCGGCATAAAGCAAGGTATCCGTGCCTTCAAGCTCGATGCCGATCGAAAAATCATTGCACTGCTCGCGTCCATCAAAGGATGAGACGCCTGCGTGCCAGGCGCGCGCATCGCAGGAGACGAATTGTGTGATGTGTCCACTGCGATTAATGAAAAAATGCGCGGAGACCTTCAGGCCTTCGAGGCAGGCAAACCAGGGGTCTGAATTGAGATCAAGCTGATTGAGAAACAGATCGCAGACATAAGGCGTACCAAACTGACCCGGAGGCAGGCTGATGTTGTGTATCACCAGCAGACTGATGTCATCCGCGTTTGGACGCTCGTTAAAGTTCGGTGATGGTTTAAGCGTGATGCCAGGCCCGGCTTTTAGCCAACCTGTTTCATCCAGTCTGGTTTCAAATGGCATAGAGGATTTCAGGCGTGTTGCTTTACGCCAAGTCTGGCGTGCTCTTTACTGCACCAGATTTTATTTTCTAAGACGGTGGCTTCAGAGCGTGGCAAATGTAATCCGCAGTGGTCGCAACAAACCATTTTTTCTGCGTCTTTCAATGCACCTTTTGGCCAATTTTGTTGTTGTGCCCGCTGCGCATCCATTGCATGTTGCACGGATTTACGCGCCAAGACGCGAGTGATGACAAGACCACCAATAAAAATAACGACCCAGAATATTACTTTACCCATGTCATGTTCTCTGCAAAATGACTTCGATGACGAAGCGGCTGCCAGTGTAGGACAGCACGATGAATGCGAACCCCACGAGGGTGTAACGTAAAGCGATCCGCCCGCGCCAGCCGCGAACGTGGCGGCCGATCAATAGTACGCCGAAGGTGATCCATGACAATAAGGTGAAGACCGTCTTGTGATCAAAAGGAAGCCACTTACCGGTTGCGGCAACGGAGATCAGCGAGCCAGAGGCAACCGCGAGGGTTAATGCACCGAAAGCCACCCAGATCACGCGAAACAGCAATTGTTCTTGAGCGAGCAAAGGGGGCTGTGCATCCAGCAGCCTTCCGGCTACGGCCCAAATACCTTTGTTGGGCGATTGCGCTGACTCACGCGGGAAATGTAGCCGTCGGTCTAGTGCCGACATTAGCAGGGCCTGGAGTGCTGCGACGGTAATGAGTCCGTAAGCAGACATAGCGATCAGTAGATGGACCCTTAACGCCATATCGCCCGCATGCGCAATCAGTTGAGACTGTGGGAATAGTGCCGCGAGCACGCAGGTCAGGGCGCCAACAGGTAAAAGTAGTAACTGGAGGCCGTCAATACGGATAATCAGGCTTTCCAGCCAGAAAACAAGCATGCCGAGCCAAACAGCCGCGGACATCGCAAGCGACCAGCTTAAATGAAGGTGTTGGTCACGCAGAATGGCTTCTTTTAGGGCGATTCCGTGCAAAACAATAGCGATCAATACGCCTAAGCGCACCAACCGGCCGGCCTGAATGACCGGTTGGCCAGACGATAGCGCGCGCCAAAGGATAAGGGCTAAGCCGGAATATGCCAGTGCAGCGAGGGAGTGAAATACAATAGCGGTAGACATCCGTCTAGTGTAAAGCGAAAAAACTGTAGCCATGCTTGAAAATCTAACTCAACGTCTATCGCGCGTCGTCAAGACCATGCGCGGTGAGGCACGCCTGACCGAATCCAATACGCAGGATATGTTGCGCGAGGTGCGCTTAGCGCTCCTTGAGGCCGACGTATCCCTGCCTGTGGTGCGCGACTTTGTGGCGCGTGTCAAAGAAAAGGCACTGGGCGAGGAGGTTGTCGGTAGCCTTTCGCCAGGTCAGGCCTTGGTTGGCGTGGTGCATCATGAGCTGACGGCTCTGATGGGCGGTGATCTGGGGCCAGAGGCCAGTGAACTGTCGCTGGCCATGCAGCCGCCTGCAATCATCCTGATGGCGGGTCTGCAGGGGGCTGGTAAGACGACCACGACCGGCAAGCTGGCTAAGTGGCTCTCAGAGGGCGATCACGTACAGTACGGACGAAAGACTGGAAAGAAAAAAGTCGCGGTGGTCAGCGTTGACGTTTATCGTCCCGCTGCGATAGAGCAGCTCAAAACTGTTGCGGCACAGGTCGGTGTGGAATGGATCGCCTCAGATCCCAGTCAAAAACCCGACGACATAGCGCGTCATGCTGTTGATTACGCCAAGCGTCACCACTTTGACGTCCTGATTGTCGATACCGCCGGTCGTCTGGGTGTGGACGAAGCTATGATGCGCGAGATCCGCGCGCTCCATGATCTGCTCAAGCCGATCGAAACCCTGTTCGTGGTGGACGCCATGCAGGGGCAGGATGCTGTAAATACAGCAAAAGCCTTTGGCGAGGCCTTGCCTTTGACCGGCGTGGTGCTGACCAAACTTGACGGTGATGCTCGCGGTGGTGCGGCCCTGTCTGTACGTCATGTAACCGGTAAGCCGCTGAAATTCGTTGGTGTTTCCGAAAAACTCGATGGACTTGAGCCTTTTTACCCAGAGCGGATGGCGCAGCGCGTGCTGGGCATGGGCGATATCGTCTCCCTGGTCGAGCAGGCTCAAAAAAATATCGACATGGCCGAGGCGCAAAAACTTGCGACCAAGATCAAGTCAGGCGACAAGTTCGATCTCAATGATTTCCGTGATCAGATCGTTCAGGTCAAAAAAATGGGCGATATGAGCTCAATGCTTGAAAAACTGCCCGCACAGTTCGCGCAGGCTGCCGGCCAGCTCCAGAGCGGTCAGGCTGAAAAGCAGATGCGTCGTACCGAAGGTATTTTGAATTCGATGACGCCTCTCGAGCGCTCCAAACCGGAGCTGCTCAAGGCCTCACGCAAACGCCGTATCGCCACAGGTGCTGGCGTGCCGGTGCAGGAGGTCAACCGCATGCTCAACCAGTTTGAGCAGATGCAGGGCATGATGAAACAAATGAAAAAGGGCGGGATGGCCAAAATGATGCGCGCCATGGGCGGCATGAAAGGCCTGGGCAAACTAGGTGGCTTTGGCCGCTGATTATTTCTTTTTGAAAATCAGATCCCACACACCGTGACCAAGCCGTAAGCCACGGTTTTCAAACTTAGTGAGTGGTCTGAAATCTGGTCGGGGTGCAAAGCCTTCGCAGGTGTTTTGTAGCGTTGGCTCGCCACTTAGAACCTCACGCATTTGCATGGCGTAGTGCTCCCAGTCTGTTGCGCAATGAATATAACTGCCAGGTGCCATGCGACTGGCTAGCAGCGCAATCAGAGGCGGTTGTATCAACCGGCGTTTATGGTGACGGGTCTTGGGCCAGGGGTCCGGGAAATAAATGTGTACTCCAGACAGACTCTCGGGTGCAACCATGTCACGCAAGACCTCAACAGCATCATGTTGAATGATGCGGATGTTGGTGAGTGCAGAGCCCTCAATGCGTTTAAGCAACGCACCCACGCCCGCATTAAAGACCTCAACACCCAGGAAATTATCTCCTGGACGGGCGATCGCAATTTGTTCGGTGGTCTCACCCATACCAAAACCGATTTCCAGGATGGTGGGGGCGATACGACCAAAAGCTGCCGGGACATCGAGCAAGCTGGGTTTGTAGTCAATCGACCACTTTTTAAGCCAGGTGTCGAGGGCTTCTTGTTGCCCTTGCGTAATGTGGCTACGACGATTGACGAAACTTTTAATGTGCTGAGTATGCATTTAGCCACCACCGACTGCGACAACGATTTCTAGCCTGTCCTGTGCCATAAGCATGCAAGAGGCGTGCTGGCTCTTGGGCACGATTTCACCATTGCGTTCAATGGCGATACGTTTGCCTGTGAACCCTAGTTGTTCAACCAGTTGAGCCAAAGAGAGGGATGCAGCCAGCGCCATAGGCTGACCATTCAATACGATTTCCATAGGTAATATTGTAGTGGTTCGGCTCAATTCCGTTTAAAACCTGCCAAAGTGGTATTGCCACTTCTCGTATAATGGTTTTAGAAAGTTCAGTCTGCGGGTGTAGTTCAATGGCAGAACGGCGGCTTCCCAAGCCTCAAGCGTGGGTTCGATTCCCATCACCCGCTCCAGTTTTTACGTCAAAGCTTATGACACAAATCATTAATATCGCCGCCTACAAGTTTGTCTCTCTTGATAATCTCGAGGTGCGCCGCGAAGTCATGCTGGCACGTGCCGAGGCGTGTGCGCTCAAAGGCAAAATCATTCTGACTGCGGAGGGAATCAACATTTTCCTCGCGGGTACTCAGGTCTGTATGGACGCTTTTTTAAACTGGTTGCGCGAAGACCCGGCTTTCACGGATATTGAAGTCAAATTCAGCATTTCTGACGGTGTGCCTTTCAAGCGCATGCTGGTTAAAGTCAAAAATGAAATTATCCGCATGAATCACCCGACCATTTGCCCTGAGGCTGGACGCGCGCCGGCAGTTGACGCCAAAACCTGCGCGAGATGGCTGGCTCAAGGCACGGATGACGCAGGTCGCCCAGTGGTGATGCTCGATACCCGGAATGAGTTTGAGGTTCAGGCGGGGACCTTTCGCAATGCGATTAATTGGCACATCACTAAATTCACCGAATTCCCACAGGCCGTACTCGATCATCGTGACGAGTTAGCAGGCAAAACGGTCGTCAGTTTTTGTACTGGTGGTATTCGCTGCGAAAAAGCTGCGATCTACATGGAAGAAGTCGGCATCGAACACATCTATCAGCTCGATGGTGGCATTCTGAAATATTTTGAAGAAACCGATGCGAAGGACTTTATCGGCAACTGCTTCGTGTTTGATGAACGCGAAACACTCGACTCCCAACTTAATCCGCAGCCGGTCGGCGCCTGATCGCTGATCCTTTGCAATATTCAGTGTAAAAAAACACCCGCCTTAGCGGGTATTTTTCAGTGGTGATTGCGTTTAGTGAATCCGCATTCCAGGTTGTGCCCCCGCTGAAGGATCCAGCAGATAAATACCCCCATCCACTTTGTCATCCACATGGCTGGCCGCCAGTACCATACCCTCTGAGATACCGAATTTCATCTTGCGAGGCGCCAGATTAGCGACCATCACGGTCATACGACCGATCAGTTGCTCCGGTTGATAGGCAGCCTTAATTCCTGAAAACACATTGCGATGACGGCCTTCGCCAACATCCAGCGTTAAGCGCAGTAGTTTGGTTGAGCCCTCGACGTGTTCGCAATTCACAATGCGAGCGACACGCAAATCCACTTTGACAAAATCATCAATTGTGATGGTCTCGGCTAGTGGTTCGCCGCCAGGAATTAATGCGGGCTCGACAGGAGCCGCTGGAGCTGCAGCTGGCTCAAACAAGGCTTCAAGCATGGTGGGCTCGACACGTTGCATCAGATGTTTGAAAGCATTGATGCGTGTGGGGACCTGGCCCGCATCACTCCATACAAACCCGCGGTCTAATCCGAACAACTCGGTCGCGACACGATGCGCGAGCTCGGGCAGGATCGGAGCCAACATGACGGACAGTGCCTTAAAACCACCCAGCGCATTCGAGCAAATGTCCTGCAGTAGAGCGCGTTTATCAGTATCTGTATCCTGCAAACCTTTCGCAACCATCCAGGGTTGTGCCGCATCAAAGGCCTGATTGATGAGATCCGCTTGCGCCATGATGTCGCGGATCGCACGGCCGTATTCACGTGCCTCAATATCAGTACGCACACGCTCGGCGGCTTGTGTCCAGACGGCAGACAGTGCGGCGTGATCGCCTGCGAATTTCAACTCACCATCAAAATATTTGCTGATGAAATTCGCGGCCCGGCTAGCGATGTTGATGTATTTGCCAACCAGATCGCTGTTGACGCGGGCAATGAAATCCTCCGCGTTGAAGTCAATATCCTCGACTTTTGAATTGAGTTTGGCTGCGATGTAATAACGCATCCATTCTGCGTTCATACCGAGCTCGAGGTAGCGCAACGGAGAAATGCCGGTGCCGCGGCTTTTGGACATTTTTTCGCCGCTGACGGTGATGAAACCATGGACATTGAGTTGGTCCGGAGTCTTGCGGCCTGAAAATTTGAGCGTCGCTGGCCAAAACAGCGCGTGGAAATAAACGATATCCTTGCCGATGAAGTGCACTTGTTCGGTCGTACTGTTCGGGTCGATCAAGGCATCAAAATCCAGACCGATCTTATTGCAATAGGATTTAAGCGAGGCCAGATAGCCGACAGGCGCATCGAGCCAGACATAAAAATATTTGCCCGGCGCATCGGGGATTTCAATACCAAAATAAGGTGCATCGCGCGAGATGTCCCAGTCGCCCAAATTGACTTCGTCGCCTTCTTTTCCGTGGCCCAGCCATTCGCGGGTTTTAGCGAGCACTTCGGATTGCAGGCGTTTGTTGCCCTGCAGGTTTTCACCTGTCGTCCAGGATTGCAGAAACTCAACACAACGCGGATCGGAAAGTTTAAAGAAAAAGTGTTCTGAGGTTTTCAGGACAGGTTTTGCTTGAGTGAGTGCGGAGTAGGGCTCGATCAGCTCGGTTGGCGCATAGACCGCACCGCAAACCTCGCAGGAGTCGCCGTACTGGTCTTTGGCATGGCACTTGGGGCACTCTCCCTTGATGTATCGATCCGCCAGGAACATGCCTTTGACCGGATCAAAAAATTGTTCGATTGAGCGTGTTTCGATCAGGTTAGCTGCGCGTAACTGGCGATAAATGTCTTGGGATAGCTCTACGTTTTCTGGTGAATCTGTTGAGTGCCAGTGGTCGAATTTGATGTGAAAGCCATTCAGGTACTGGGGGCGCTCGGCTCCGTAGCGGGCAACCAGTGCCTGTGGAGTAATGCCCTCGGATTCGGCCTTGAGCATGATCGGCGCGCCATGCGTGTCATCTGCACCGACAAAATGAACCGTATGCCCCGCCATGCGCATCGAGCGCACCCAGATATCAGCCTGGATGTACTCCATGATGTGACCAATGTGGAATGAACCATTGGCATAGGGCAGGGCAGTGGTAACAAATAGGGTTCTGGTCATGAGCTGGGCCGCACGAGATCATCAAGCCAAGCATTTTAAAGCAAAGGAAAAATTCCAGAATAATGCGCACCCAGAGCGATCAGGGCGCTTGCCATCAGCGCCCAGACGGGGTTGTACTTTGTAAAAAGGATAAAGGCCACATTGGCACTGACCAGAATAGGGGTCATCCAGCCACGGTAGGCGGCATGCGCCAGATCCAAGCCGCCGGCGAGGATAAGACCAATGGCAACTGGCACCAAGGCATCCTGTGCCAGACGAAATCCAGAAGTGCCGGCGACGCGATTGGCAATCCTGCCGACCATAAAAGCCAGCAGGCAGGCAGGCAGGAGCATTGAAAAGGTGGCGACCAATAAACCTGGCAGTCCTGCGACCTCCCAGCCAACCAGGCTCACGATGACGACGTTGGGGCCAGGGGTAATCTGTGTGACCGCAAACAACTGCATGAATTTTTCGTTATCCATCCAGTGCAATACATCTACGATCTCATGGCGCAACGCTGGCAACACGGCATTCATGCCACCAATGGCGATCAGGGAGATCATCGAAAACGTGCGTGCCAGCTGGCCGAGGATGCTGGTATCCATTATTTTTTTCTCAGCACGACAGTCAGCACGAGTGCCGTTGGAATTAGCGCCAGCACGACATACACAAGTGGCCAGCGCAAAATAAGGATGGCAACAATAGCAATGCCAATGATGAGCCAGCCAGCAAGTCCGGGTTTGAGTTTGAGAGCCATTTTGAGGCCTGCTGCCATCACCATGCCTGCAGCAGCTGCACCGGCTCCATTGAGCGCAATGCTGACCGCAGGCAGCGAGGAAAACCGGCTGTATAGCGCCGCCAGCACGATCAGGATCAGGATGGGCAGGAGCATGATGCCAAATACACTGACCAGTGAGCCCTTAACCCCTTGAAACCTATCTCCGATGACAACGGAGGCATTGACTACGTTGGCACCAGGCAGAACTTGCCCCATACCGAGCACTGTTGCGTACTCTTTTTCAGTCAGCCACTGTTTTTTTTCAACAATCACGTGACGTGCCATGACGGCGACACCACCAAATCCCAGAACACCGATGGTGGCAAATCCTCGAAACAGCTCAGACAGGCTAACGGTGCGCGACGGCGTATTCACAATGGCAGCCTGTTTATTTGATGTCCCGCGCATCAACGTCCGAGACGTCTTTGCTGCGTAAAGAACCCTTGCCGAGTATGGATTTGCGACGTGCCTGGCGGTTCATCCAGTATTCTTTGACTTCGAAACGTTTTCCACGAATCGCAGCAGCCATGATCAGTACGATCATGGCCAAAATCGTCGAAATCGTGAAAATGATCGCCATGATCAGGCCGATCAGGGCAAATAAGGTAAAAATAACTGCGCGTAAGAGGCGTTGTATCAAGTCAGTAATCTCTAGATATTAGGCAAATAATTGCTGAAAATTGTAAGTCACAACAGGAATCTGAAATGAGTGTAACGCTAGCGGACGTCAAAGCAGTACTGGAATCTGTGATTGACCCCGTGACAGGTCTGGCCTTGAGCTCAGTTGTTAAAGATAGTCAGATTCAGCTTGCCGGCGCGCGACTGAGTGTGCAGGTCGTACTTGGGTATCCGGCGCGTGCGCAGGCTGATTCGCTGAAAAACACTCTTAAAGCGGCGCTGACAGCCAAGGGGTTTGCTGAGCCGGGGGTGGACGTCAGCTACAAAATTATTGCGCATGCGGTGCAGCCGGGGGTGCAACTCATCCCGGGTGTTCGGAATGTGGTCGCGGTGGCTTCAGGTAAAGGCGGGGTTGGCAAAAGTACAACGGCCGTTAACCTCGCGCTTGCGTTGCAGGCAGCGGGTGCACGGGTGGGCCTTCTGGATGCTGACATCTATGGCCCGAGTCTGCCGACCATGCTGGGTGTCATGCAGCGGCCTGACAGTTCGGATGGCAAAACCATGTCTCCGGTTATTGGACACGGTATTCAAGTCAACTCTATCGGTTTTCTGATCAAGGAAGACTCTCCTGCCATTTGGCGAGGTCCGATGGTCACTCAGGCGCTAGAACAACTCCTGCGCCAGACTAACTGGGATGATCTGGACTATCTGATCGTTGATATGCCGCCTGGCACGGGTGATATCGCTTTGACGCTGGCTCAAAAAGTGCCCGTTGTGGGGGCCGTGATTGTGACCACCCCTCAGGATATTGCCTTACTCGATGCACGTAAGGGATTGAAAATGTTCGAGAAAGTCGGCGTGCCGATCCTTGGCGTCGTCGAAAATATGGCGGTGCATATCTGTTCAAATTGCGGCCACGCCGAGCATATTTTC